>JAEWVY010000159.1 GCA_023396625.1 Pseudomonadota bacterium
CTCGGGCCCTGGCTGTGGAAGGCGGCGGTCGAGAAAGCAAAAAGCTTTGACGTCGACAAGGTCGTGGCGGCGTCTCCGGGCATCGAGCTCAAGACAGCGCCCGAGGGCTACGTGAAGCTCGATCCCAACCACCACCTGTGGAGCAAGTCACGCATCGCCATGGGTCTGCCCGACGCGACGTTCAAGGTGGTGTCCGAGTCGCCGGAGCTGATCAAACCCGATCCCTTCCCCAAGGGATATCAGTGAGCCCGACCCCGTGGCCGGCGCGGTGCGCGGGCCACGGGAATCCCATTGCCTGACCGACCTCGTCACGGAGTCCGACCATGAGTTTTTCCGATCTGCTCAACATTGGCCTGATGCAGGGTTTCGCGGGCCTGAGCCTGTTCGCCGTGTTGCTGCTCATGGGTCTGGGCCTGGCCATCATCTTTGGTCAGATGGGGGTGATCAACATGGCGCATGGCGAGTTCATGACCATCGGGGCCTACACCATCTACCTGGGTTCCACGCTGGCCGAGTCGATCGGCCCGGACGCGACGGCCGCCTATTTCCCCTTGGCGATCGTGGCGGCGTTTCTGCTGGCTTTCGCCGCCGGTTGGCTCATCGAGTGGGCGCTGATCCGTCACCTCTACAAACGTCCGCTGGACACGCTGCTGGCGACCTGGGGCGTGAGCCTGGCGCTGCAGCAGATGTTTCGCACGTTCATCGGACCGAAAGAAGTGAGCCCTACCTTGCCGGCCTGGCTGCTCGGTTCCTGGGCGCCGGCCGAAGGGCTGGACATCCCGATCAACGGCCTGTTCGTGCTGGGGCTGACGGTCGTGGTGACCGTCGGGGTGCTGATCGCGCTGCATCGCAGCCGCTGGGGTCTGCGGGTGCGCGCCACGGTGAGCAATCGCATCATGGCCAATGCCGTCGGCATCGACACGCGCAGGACCGATCGTCTGACGTTCGCCATTGGCTGTGGCATCGCCGGCATCGCCGGTGCGGCCTTCACCACCATCGGCTCGACCGGACCCACCTCGGGGTCGCTCTACATCGTCGATGCTTTCCTGGTCGTCACCTTCGGTGGTGCGGCCAGCCTGCTGGGCACGGTGATCTCGGCCTTTGGCATTGCCCAGACGCAGTCTGTCACCGAGTTCTTCATGGCCGGTTCCATGGCCAAGGTGATCACCCTCTCGTTGATCGTGCTGATCCTGATGATGCGCCCGCAAGGCCTGCTCGCCAGCAAGGTGCGCCGCTGAGTGGCCTCGGCCGCGCCATCCCGCCCTCTACCGGAGAAAACCCCCATGAACTCATTGAAGGCCTGGATCCGTCGCTACCAGCTCGCCAGCCTGGTGGTGCTGACCGTGCTGCTGGCCGTCGTGCTTCCGCTCGCGCTGGATATCTTCCGGCTCAATCTGGTCGGCAAATACCTCACCTACGCCTTCGTGGCCATTGGCCTGGTCATGGTGTGGGGCTACGGCGGCGTGCTCAGCCTGGGCCAGGGCGTCTTCTTCGGTTTGGGGGGCTATGCCATGGCCATGTTCCTCAAGTTGGAGGCGTCGGACGTGGTGAGCACCAAGATTCAGTCCACCCCCGGCATCCCCGACTTCATGGACTGGAACCAGCTCACTGCGCTGCCCGCGTTCTGGCTGCCGTTCCAGAGCTTTCCGTTCGCACTGGCGGCGGTCGTCGGGGTTCCCGTGCTGCTGGCCTGGGTCGTGAGCTTCGCGATGTTCAAGCGGCGCGTCGGCGGGGTGTATTTCGCCATCATCACGCAGGCGGTGGCGCTGATCCTGACCGTGCTCATCATCGGCCAACAGGGTTACACCGGCGGGGTCAACGGCATGACCGATCTGAAGACGCTGCTGGGTTGGGACACCCGAACCGACGGCGCCAAGTACGTCCTGTACTACGTGTGCGTGGCGCTGCTGGTGGGCGCGATCCTGCTGTGCCGGTGGATTCAGACCAGCAAACTCGGCACGTTGCTGCTGGCCATGCGCGACAAGGAAGACCGCGTGCGATTCTCCGGCTACGACGTCTCGGACTTCCGCATCTTCACCTTCTGCCTGGCCGCCGCCCTGTCCGGCATCGGTGGTGCGCTGTTCACGCTGCAAGTGGGCTTCATGTCGCCCAGCTTCGTGGGCATCGTGCCCTCCATCGAGATGGTGATCTTCGCCGCGGTGGGCGGCCGCATGAGTCTGGTGGGGGCGGTCTATGGCGCGCTTCTCGTCAACGCGGGCAAGACGTTTTTCTCCGAGAGCTTCCCCGAGGCGTGGCTGTTCCTCATGGCCGCGCTCTTCATCGGCGTGACCATGGCTTTCCCGATGGGGTTGGCGGGCTTGTGGGAGAGCCACGTCCTGCCCTGGTGGAGGGCGCGTCGCGCCAGGCGTCAGGCCGTTCCCGACACCGCGCCGTCACAGGGGAACGAGACGGCCTTGTCCGCCCGCCCGACGGACAGCCTGCGGTCCGCCGGTGTCGATGCGCCACTGCCCGGTGGGGTGCGCGGACAAGGCGCCTGACACCCGGACCACGGAGACCTCCTCATGAGCAACACCGACTTTGCCCTGTCCGTCGAAGATCTGACCGTGTCATTCGACGGCTTCAAGGCCATCGACGCCCTGACCCTGTACATCGACCGCAATGAATTGCGCGTGATCATTGGCCCCAACGGCGCGGGCAAGACCACGCTGCTGGACCTGATCTGTGGCAAGACACGTGCCAGCGCCGGCAGCATCAAGTTCAAGAACGAAGAAATTGTCCGATTGGCCGAACACCAACGGGTGCGCCGCGGCATCGGGCGCAAGTTCCAAACGCCATCGATCTACGAGAACCTGCCGGTCTTTCAGAACCTGGAGGTGTCCTTTCCTCGGGGACGGTCGGTCTGGGGCGCCCTGGCTTTCAAATGCACCGACGAGGTGCGGTCGCGCGTCCAGGCCGTGGCCCGGGAGATAGGCCTGGAGGACAGATTGGACACGGAGGCTGGTCTGCTCTCGCACGGGCAGAAGCAGTGGCTGGAGATCGGCATGCTGCTGATGCAGGAGCCCGAACTGCTCATGCTCGACGAGCCCATCGCCGGCATGAGCGCGCGCGAACGCGACCTCACCGCCGAACTGCTTCAGCGCATTTGCCGCAACCGCGCTGTGATCGTCATCGAGCACGACATGGATTTCGTGAAAAAGATCGCCCACAAGGTCACCGTCATGCACCAGGGAAAGATCCTCGCCGAAGGTCCGATGGACAAGGTGCAGGCCGATCCCAAGGTCATCGACGTGTATCTCGGGCACTGACATGCCATTGCCCGATCTCCCAGGAGTGAACCCCATGCTGCAAGTCAAGGATCTGTTCGTGGCCTACGGGCAAAGCGAGGCTCTGCACGGCCTCTCGTTCGAAGGCCGGGAAAACGAGACCGTGGCCATCATGGGCCGCAACGGCATGGGCAAGACCACGCTGTTCAAAAGCCTGATGGGCATCCTCCCCGCCAAGGGGGGCCGCGTCACCGTCGCCGGTCAGGACGTGACGCGCGACGAGAGCTTTCGGCGTGTGGCCAAGGGCATCGCCTATGTTCCCCAGGGCCGCATGATTTTCCCGACACTGACCGTCGAGGAGAACATCCAGACGGGCCTCGAAAACGCGAAGGACAAGAGGATCCCGGCCGACATCTACGCGTTGTTCCCGGTGCTCTGGGACATGCGCCGCCGCAAGGGCGGCAACCTCTCGGGGGGGCAGCAGCAACAGCTGGCCATTGCCCGCGCCCTGGTCACGGACCCCAAGGTGCTGCTGCTCGACGAACCCACAGAAGGTATCCAACCGTCCATCATCAAGGACATCGCCAGGGCGCTCAACGAAATCCGCAAGCTGCGCCGGATCACCATCGTGGTGTCCGAGCAAGTGCTGTCGTTCGCCCTGGATGTGGCCGACCGCCTGTTCGTCATCGAAGGCGGCCGCCTGGTGCATGAAACCGCGCGGGCCGACACGGACCCGCAGCGCATCCGGTCCTATATCTCCGTCTGACGCCCATTTCCCCAACCTTCAAGGAGCATGCCATGGCCGAAACGCTGATCAAGGTGGATCTCACCCAGCCGCCCACCGACAACGAGAACATCCACAACCGCTGGCACCCGGACATTCCGATGGCCTGCTGGGTGAACCCGGGCGACGAATTCATCCTGGAGACGTTCGACTGGACGGGCGGTTTCATCAAGAACAATGACAGCGCCGACGATGTGCGCGACATCGACCTGACCACGGTGCACTACCTGTCGGGCCCGGTGGGCGTCAAAGGCGCCGAGCCGGGCGACCTGCTGGTGGTGGATTTGCTGGACATCGGCGCCAAGCAGGACAGCCTGTGGGGCTTCAATGGTTTCTTCAGCAAGAAGAATGGCGGTGGTTTTCTCACCGAGCATTTCCCACAGGCCCAGAAGTCCATCTGGGATTTCCACGGCATGTTCACCAGTTCGCGCCATGTGCCGGGCGTGCGCTACGCCGGATTGATCCATCCGGGCCTGATCGGCTGCCTGCCGGACGCCAAGATGTTGGCGCAGTGGAATGCCCGCGAGCAGGCATTGATCGACTCAGCCCCCACGGCCGGTCTGGCGAATCCGCCGTCCGCGGGAACGGCCCATATGGGCAAGCTGACGGGTGAGGCCAGGGCCAGGGCCGCCGCGGAAGGCGCCCGGACCGTGCCACCACGCGAGCACGGCGGCAATTGCGACATCAAGGACCTGTCGCGGGGTTCCAAGGTGTTTTTCCCGGTGTATGTGGACGGCGCCGGCCTGTCGGTGGGCGACCTGCACTTCAGCCAGGGCGATGGCGAGATCACTTTCTGCGGCGCCATCGAGATGGCCGGCTGGGTGCACATGCGGGTGCAGCTCATCAAGGGCGGCATGGCCAAGTACGGCATCAAGAACCCGATCTTCAAGCCCAGTCCGATCACGCCCACCTACAACGACTACCTGATTTTCGAGGGCATCAGCGTCGATGAAAGCGGCCGGCAGTACTACCTCGATGTGAACGTGGCTTATCGCCAGGCCTGCCTGAACGCGATCGAATACCTGAAGAAATTCGGCTATTCGGGTGCGCAGGCCTATTCCATCCTGGGCACGGCCCCGGTGCAAGGCCACATCAGCGGCGTGGTCGACGTGCCCAATGCCTGCGCGACACTGTGGCTGCCGACGCAGATTTTCGATTTCGACATCAACCCGGGCGCGGCCGGCCCGGTCCGCCACCTGGACGGTTCGGTGGCGATGCCCTTGTCGCCCGATCTGGGCTGAGCGGGGACAGGCGCCACCATGCCCACCTACGACTATGCCTGTCCGCGTTGCGGCGGCTTCGATGCCTTGCGCGGCGTCGGCGAGCGCAACGAGCCCGCGACCTGTCCCGGTTGCGGCGCCGCGTCGCCGCGTGTGTTCGCCACGGCCCCGCACCTGGCGCTGATGGACGGGGGCGTGCGCGCCGCCATGGCCACCAACGAGCGCGCGCGGCATGAGCCGCGGCGCTCGGGGGACTATGCGCGCCTGCGCCATCCGCCCGGTTGCGGCTGCTGTACCACCGGGAGCCGCAAGGCCACGGTCACGGCCGCCAACGGCGCCAAGACCTTCCCGGGAAAACGGCCCTGGATGATCAGTCACTGAATTTTTCGAGGACACAAGACCATGATGCACGGTGACATTTCAAGCAGCAAGGACGCGGTCGGCGTGGCCGTGGTGAACTACAAGATGCCACGTCTGCACACCCGAGCCGAGGTGCTGGCCAACGCGCGCAGGATCGCCGACATGGTCACCGGCATGAAGACCGGCCTGCCGGGGCTGGACCTGGTGATCTTCCCCGAGTACAGCACGCACGGCATCATGTACGACGCCGAAGAGATGATGGAGACGGCCGCCACCGTGCCCGGTGAAGAAACCGCCATCTTTGCCGCAGCCTGCCGCAAGGCCGGCGTATGGGGCGTGTTCTCGCTGACCGGCGAGCGCCATGAGGACCATCCGAACAAGGTGCCCTACAACACGCTCATCCTGATGAACGACCACGGGGAGATCGTGCAGAAATACCGCAAGATCATGCCCTGGACGCCCATCGAGGGCTGGTATCCGGGAGACCGCACCTACGTGTCCGAGGGCCCCAAGGGCCTGAAGATCAGCCTCATCATCTGCGACGATGGCAACTACCCCGAGATCTGGCGCGATTGCGCGATGAAAGGCGCGGAGCTGATCGTGCGCTGTCAGGGCTACATGTACCCGGCCAAGGAGCAGCAGGTGATGATTTCCAAGGCCATGGCCTGGGCCAACAACACCTACGTGGCGGTGGCTAACGCCGCAGGCTGGGATGGTGTCTACAGCTACTTCGGGCACAGTGCCATCATTGGTTTCGACGGCCGCACCCTGGGCGAATGCGGGGAGGAGGAGAACGGCGTCCAGTACGCGGCGCTATCTACCCGTCTGATCCGTGACTTCCGCAAGAACGGCCAGGCACAGAACCATCTGTTCAAGCTGCTGCATCGCGGATACACCGGACTGATCAATTCCGGCGAGGGGCAGCAAGGCGTGGCCGCGTGTCCATACGATTTCTACAGGAACTGGGTGGCGGACCCCGAGGCTGCCCGGCGCGCGGTGGAAGCCATCACGCGCCCGATGGTGGGGACCGAGGAGTGTCCGATCGATGGCATTCCCCATCCCGGGTAGCCGGTGCCGATGAGGCGAAGCCTGCGGTTGCGAACGCATGGGCGCGCTGCATCCAAACGCTTGCGCCTGCAGTTTTTGGCGGTCGCAGCGCCTTAAAACGGCCAGATCGATGGCCGGCGGCACCCGCTTGAACTTGCGGGCCGCAGGGCCAACCGGGGTGTCGTCCACCCCGTCCACGCCACCTTGCACGTGGCCCCGTTCCTTGTGAAGAAGAATCTCCGGCGTCCCACTTATGGGGCGGGACGCGCATCCACGGGGCACGGGCGTCTATGCCTGCCTATTTCCCGGCCTTGACCTTCAACCGCCAGGCGTGCAGCAGCGGCTCGGTGTAGCCGCTGGGTTGCGCCAGTCCCTTGAACACCAGATCGCAGGCCGCCTGGTAGGCCATCGACGCATCGAAGCGGCCAGCCATCGGCTGGTACAGCGGATCCCCGGCGTTTTGCGTGTCCACCACGGCGGCCATGCGTTCGAAGGTCGCCCGGACCTGGGCTTCGGTCACGACGCCGTGGTGCAGCCAGTTGGCCATGTGCTGGCTGCTGATGCGCAGCGTGGCACGGTCTTCCATCAGGCCGATGTTGTGGATGTCGGGCACCTTGGAGCACCCCACGCCCTGGTCCACCCAGCGCACCACGTAACCCAGGATGCCTTGCGCGTTGTTGTCCAGCTCCTGTTGCTTCTCTTCGGCCGTCCAGTTGGGCGCGGCCGTCACGGGGATGGTCAGCAGGCCGGTGAGCAGGGTGTCGCGCTCGGCGTCGGCGTCGATCTTCTCCATCTCGGCCTGGATGTCGGCCACCTTGACCTGGTGGTAGTGCAGCGCGTGCAGCGTGGCGCCCGTGGGGCTGGGCACCCAGGCGGTGTTGGCGCCGGCTTTGGGATGGGCGATTTTCTGCTCCAGCATGGCCGCCATCAGGTCGGGCATGGCCCACATGCCCTTGCCGATCTGCGCCTTGCCGCGCAGGCCCATGCCCAGGCCGACCAGCACGTTGTTGCGTTCGTAGGCCTGGATCCAGGCGCTGGTCTTCATGTCACCCTTGCGGATCATGGGGCCGGCCTGCATGGCCGAATGCATCTCGTCGCCGGTGCGGTCCAGGAAGCCGGTGTTGATGAAGGCCACGCGGCTGGCGGCGGCGGCGATGCAGGCCTTGAGGTTGACGCTGGTGCGGCGCTCCTCGTCCATGATGCCGAGCTTCACGGTGCTGTCCGGCAGGCCCAGGAGCTGTTCCACGCGGCCGAACAGTTCGGCGGCGAAGGCCACTTCGGCCGGCCCGTGCATCTTGGGCTTGACGATGTAGACGCTGCCGGTGCGGCTGTTGCGCAGGTCCGCGACACCGTGCGCACCTTCCGCGGGCCCGCGGCCCTTCTGCAGGTCGTGCAATGCGATGGCGGTGGTGACCACCGCGTCCATGATGCCTTCGGGAATCTCGCGCGTCATGCCCTGGGCGTCCGTCCAGAGAATGGCCGGGTTGGTCATCAGATGGCCGACGTTGCGCACGAACATCAGGCTGCGGCCGTGCAGACGCACCTGTCCACGGCCGTCGGGGGCGGTGTAGAGGCGGTCGGGGTTCAGGCCGCGCGTCAGCGTCTTGCCGCCCTTGACGAAAGATTCGGTCAGGGTGCCCTTGAGGATGCCCAGCCAGTTGCTGTAACCGAGCACCTTGTCGGCCGCGTCCACGGCGGCCACCGAGTCTTCGAGATCCAGGATGGTCGAGAGCGCGGCCTCGAGCACCACATCGGCCACGCCGGCGAGGTCGGTCTGGCCGATGGGCGTGGCACGGTCGATGCGGATGTCGATGTGCAGGCCGTTGTGGACAAGCAGCACCGAGGACGGGCCGGCGGCCTCGCCCTGGAAGCCGATGAATTGGGCGGGGTCTTTCAGTCCGCTGACCCGCCCGCCGGTGAGCGAGACGCGCAGCGCGCCGTCCGTCACGTGGTAGACCGTGGCGTCGGCATGCGAGCCTTGCGCCAGCGGGGCGGCTTCGTCGAGGAAGCGGCGTGCGAAGGCGATGACCTTGGCGCCGCGCCTGTCGTTGTAGCCGGGGCCTTTCTCGCAGCCATCGGCCTCGGAGATCACGTCCGTGCCATACAGGGCGTCGTACAGTGAGCCCCAGCGCGCGTTGGCGGCGTTCAGCGCGTAGCGGGCGTTCAGGATGGGCACCACCAGCTGGGGCCCGGCCTGGGTGGCGAGTTCGGCGTCCACGTTGGCGGTGGTGGCCCGGGCGCCCGCGGGCGGTGGCACGATGTAGCCCACGGTCTCCAGGAACTTGCGGTAGGCCGCCATGTCCTTGATCGGGCCGGGGTTGGCCCGGTGCCAGGTGTCCAGCTCGGTCTGCAGCCGGTCGCGTTCGGCCAGCAGGGCGATGTTCTTCGGGGCCAGGTCGGCCACGATGGCGTCGAAGCCGGCCCAGAAAGCGGCGCGGTCCACGCCAGTGCCAGGCAAGACCTGGTCGTTGATGAACTGGTGCAGTTCGTTGGCCACTTGCAGGCGGTGGACGGTGGTGCGAGCGTTCATGGTGAAAGTCCTCGGGTGCAAAAAATCAGTGGGGGAAAAAATCGAGCACGTCGCGCAGACTGTGTCCCGTGCGCGTGGGTGGGGTGCCCAGCTCCTCGAACGGCACGCCCTGGCGGTTGACCCAGAGCGTGCGGTAGCCGAACCACGTGGCGGCCAGCGCGTCCCAGCTGTTGCTGCTGACGAACACGATCTGCCCCGCCTTGAACCCCGTGGCCTGTGGGCCCAGGGCGTAAGCGTCGGGATGGGTCTTGTACCTGCGCACCGGGTCCACGCTGATCACGTGGTCGAGCAGACCGTCGAGCCCGCTGCTGCGCACGGCGATGCCCAGCATCTCCGGGTCGCCGTTGGAGAGGATGCCGGTGGGGATGCCGCGCGCGCGCAGGGACTGCAGCACCTCGCGGTTTTCGGGAAAGGCGCTGAGGTGCCGGTACTGATTCATCAACTGATCGACTTTTGAATCAAAAGTGGCTGAATCCAGCGTCAAATGGTCATTGTGTGCTATCAATTTAATTGAATGCACCAACGCCGCCCGCGTCAGTTCCCAGAACGGACGGTAGTGCGCGCCGTCATTGCTGGTCGTCACCAGACGGGTGTATTCGATCTGCTTGTCGCGCCACAGCCGCGCCAGCGCGGGCCCCTGCCCGGGAAACAGCTGCCCGGCCAGCAGCGCGACGCTGTAGACGTCGAACAGGGTGCCGTAGGCGTCGAACAACACGGCGCGCGGGGGCGTGGCGCGCGATCCGGATGGGCTGGATTTTTCCATGCCTTGACTTTATTGCAAACTTCAGACGCCATTGATATCGTTGAAATCGCTTTATCTGTGACAAAAATAAGCATAATGAAGCGTTGGTCCTGGCGCACCAGGGGGAGGGTTCCCGGTTTGGCCCGATTGCGCCCAGGGGCGACAGCGTCTAGGCTGGGGGCCGCACCAGCCGTGCCGTGAGGCACGGGCGCCTTGTCCACCCTTCACCCACCTTCGGCCCATGCCCGCGCCCATCGACCTGCACCGCGCCCAGTTCAGCCCGTACAAGAACAAGATCGTCAGCGCCGCCGAGGCCGTGCAGCTGATCCACGACGGCGACACCGTGGCGACCGGCGGCTTCGTGGGCATCGGCTTCGCGGAGGAAATCGCCATCGCGCTGGAGCAGCGCTTCCGCGAGACGCGGCGCCCGCGCGACCTGACGCTGGTGTATGCCGCGGGCCAGGGTGACGGCAAACACCGCGGCCTGAACCATCTGGGCCATGCCGACCTGCTGAAACGGGTGATCGGCGGGCACTGGGGCCTGGTGCCCGCGGTGCAGAAGCTGGCCGTGGAGGGGCAGATCGAGGCCTACAACCTGCCCCAGGGCGTGCTCACCCATCTGTACCGCGACATCGCCGCGGGCAAGCCCGGCACGCTGACCCGCGTGGGACTGGACACCTTCGTCGATCCACGCCATGGCGGCGGCCGATTGAACGCCCGCACCACCGAGGAGCTGGTGCGGTTGATGACCCTCGACGGCGAGGACTACCTGTTCTACAGGGCGTTCCCGATCCAGGTCGGCATCATCCGTGCCACCACGGCGGATGCGGACGGCAACCTCACCATGGAGCGCGAGGCGTTGACCCTGGAAGCGCTGGCCATCGCCATGGCCGCGCGCAACTCGGGCGGCGTGGTGATCGCCCAGGTCGAGCGCGTCGCCGAGCGCGGCAGCCTGCACCCGCGCGCGGTCAAGGTGCCGGGGGTGCTGGTCGACGCCGTGGTGGTGGCCACCGATCCGGCGCACCACCAGCAGACTTTCGCGGAACCGTACAGCGCCGCCTTCGCCGCCGAAATCCGCGTGCCCATGGACAGCGTGACGCCCATGGGGCTGACCGAACGCAAGGTCATTGCGCGCCGGGCCGCGCTGGAGCTGCGCCCGCACCAGGTGGTGAACCTGGGGATCGGCATGCCCGAGGGCGTGGCCAGCGTGGCGGCGGAAGAACGCATCATCGACCTCGTGACGCTCACCGCCGAGCCCGGCGTGATCGGCGGCATTCCGGCCGGCGGTCTGAACTTCGGCGCGGCGGTGAATCCACAGGCCATCATCGACCAGCCGAACCAGTTCGACTTCTATGACGGCGGCGGGCTCGACATCGCCATCCTCGGTCTGGCGCAGGCGGACCGGCACGGCAACCTGAACGTCAGCAAGTTCGGCCCGCGCCTGGCCGGGGCGGGGGGCTTCATCAACATCAGCCAGAACGCGCGCACGGTGGTGTTCGTGGGCACCTTCACCGCCGGCGCGCTCGAACTGCGGCTGGACGACGGGCGGCTGACGGTCACCCGCGAGGGCGGCGCGCGCAAGTTCGTGCGCGAGGTGGAGCACCGCACCTTCAGCGGCGCCGAGGCCCTGCGCCGCGGCCAGCGCGTGCTCTACGTGACCGAGCGGGCCGTGTTGCGCCTGGTGCCCGCGGCGGACGGACCCGGTGGCGAGCTCGAGCTGGTCGAACTGGCGCCGGGCATCGATCTGGCGCGCGACGTGCTCGCGCACATGGCGTTCGAGCCGCGCATCAGCCCGGACCTGCGGCCCATGGACGCGCGCCTGTTCACGCCCGGGCCGCTGGGCCTGCGCGAGCAGTTGCTGGAGCGGCCACTGGCCGACCGGCTGGCGCTGGACCCGCAGCGTGGCCTGCTGCACATCGATTTCGCCGGACTGCAGGTCAACTCGCCGGGGTTGATTGCCGCCATCGACACGGCGGTGCGCGGCCTGCTGGCGCCGCTGGGCCGGCGCGTGGACGTGGTCGTGAACTATGACCACTTCGGCATCGCGCCGGAATTGCTGGACGACTACACCGCCATGGCCCGGGGCCTGGCCCGCGACATGTACGGGCAGGTCACCCGCTACGGCACCACGGGGTTCCTCAAGTCGCGGTTGTGAGCCGGGGTCATCCCGCGCTGGCCCGGCCCATCCGTCGCGAGCCCCAGACACCCAGGGCCAGCAGAGCCAGCACGATCGCGCCCAGCACCATCAGCGTGGTGTCCGGCACGTAGTAGGTGGTGTAGACCTCCCAGCCGAGCAGTCGCAGCAGGGTCGACACTTCGGTGTAGATACCCACCAGATGGCCGCCCAGCGTGCCGGTGATCGCCAGCAGCGCGCTGCCCAGCAGGGCCAGCCCGGCCATGATCCAGCGCGTCAGGCCCTGCCAGACGGCCTCACCCCGGCGCCAGCGCACGAGCAGCACGATGGCCCAGTAGGCCACCGTCCAGCTGGCCACCAGCACATGGTTGCGACCGAGCGCGGAAGCGGAGATCGCTTCCCATGGCCAGACCATGAGCCCGATGCCGAAGGCGACGAGACCCGACAGCAGGCTGATGCTCAGCAGCGGCACGAGGGCGTGGTCCACCGCCTGGGCCAGGGGGCCGTCCGACACCACGCGCAACAGGATGGCGAGGGTGGAGGTCATCCACAGGGCGATGGGGAAGTGAACCATCAGAACGTGATAGGCATCCATGATCAGACTCCCGTGTGGCGCTTGAGCAACTGGTTGAGGGCGAAGCCGAAGGCCGCGATCAGGCCGACACCGGCCAGCAGTGTCAGCAGCCACTGGCGGCGGATCCCGTCGGCGAACTCGGCCTCGATGCCGTAATGCTTGAGCTGGCTGACGCTGTGGTGCGTGGTCACAGGCTGACCCTGGCGGATGAACTTGGCGCCGGCGTGGGCGGAGCTGTTCAGATGCGGCCAACTGACCTGGCCCGGATAGAACAGCTCGACGGAAGTCCACGGGCCTTGCCAGGCAGGCTCCGCGCCGTCGAACCGCTGCGCGACGATGTCGCCGGCGCGGCCCAGGCCCAGCGTGGCGGGCAGGGACACATAGTGCCATCGTCCACCGGTGGCGTTGCGGTGGATCGCGAACGCCACGGTGTAGGCTCCCTGGTCCTTCAGCACCTTGTCGTCCAGCGGATTGCCGGTGTCGAGCTTGCGGGCCAGGGTCACGTCCCAGTGGCCATCGGCCCAGCGGCCCTTGCCCTGCACGGCGATGTCGGCCGAAGAGCCGTCCGGGGTGCGGAGGATCCGCCGCGGCAAGGTGTCCCCGTTGGCCCAGCCGGCGGCCGGGTCGAACGGGACGGCGTCGCCCTCGCGCAGGAAATAGGTGCTCTCCTGGGACAGCTTGCCCTGGGTGATGTCGTCCCATTTCAGGGCCTTGTGGCCGGCGGTGGCGGCGTTGAACATCAGCTTGGGCTGCTTCTTGTCGCCATCCCAGTTCGAGGTGGCGGCGCTCTTGCCGCCGTCGCCGCCGCGGACCACGTCCACGTGCTGGTCGTCCGACATGCCGATGGGGTTGGAGCGGTGGCCGCGCCAATGCCAGAGGTCCAGAAAGTACCCGGCTTCACGCTGGGCCTTCAGCACGTCCTCGGATCGCACGCTGGTCCAGTCGTCGAGGTCGGCGCGTGTCTCGGGCAGTGATTTCGACACCTCTTCCTGCTTGAGCTTCTTGCCAAGGTAGGGGTGCGCCTTCACATCGTCGCCGCGGGCGTGCCGGGTGAAGGTGGCAATGCCCGGGCCGATGGTCAGGTAGCCGCCGTAACGCGCGAACTCAGGCACACCGCCATCGTCCAGCATCATGGCGACGCGGTCCTCATGGAGGCCGTCGGGCTCGGGCCCGGGCACGGCCTTGCCCTTGGTGACCCACTTGCCGTCCTCGAATTTCAGGACATCGTGCAGGATGCCCGGTTTCTCGGCGGGCCATCGGTAACGGAAGAACATGTGCGTGCCGTTGTAGGCGGCCTGCACCTGCAGGGGCACGGTCAGCTGTTTCGGAATGCTGATGTTGCGTTTGGGATCGTCGCGGACCACTCCCGTGCCATGGGTGAGCCAGGACAGGGCCAGGCCCGCCCCAAACAAGGCCAGGGCCAGAAACAGCCCCCCGGCGCCGAAAGGCAGTAGGCATGAGATCTCCTCGTGGTGATGGAAGCCTCATCATGCGCCCGATTCCCCAAAATGGGGCGTGACATGCGTCAAGATTGAGAAAAATCAAGGCAACTTTGTCACGCCCGCGCCGACCAGGTCCTCCCAGACGGGCCCGCCATAATCGATGACCATGGACAAGCTCAAGGCGTTCGAGACCTTCGTGGCGGTGGCCACCCGCGGCAGTCTCTCCGGCGCGGCGCGGGCCGAGGGCGTGGCGCCGGCCATCATCGGGCGCCGGCTTGACGGGCTTGAGGCGCATCTGGGCGTGAAGCTGCTGGTGCGCACCACGCGGCGCATCACGCTCACCCACGAGGGCAGCGCGTTTCTGGAGGACTGCCAGCGCCTGCTGACCGACGTGGCCAATGCCGAGGCCAGCGTCTCGGCGGGCGGGGTCAAGGCCAGCGGTCACCTGCGCATCACCGCGCCGGCGGGTTTCGGCCGGCGGCATGTGGCGCCGCTGGTGCCTCGTTTTCGCGAGCGTCACCCGGAGGTCACGCTGTCGCTGAATCTGTCAGACCGCGTGGTCGACCTCGCCGCCGAGGGTTTCGATTGCGCGGTCCGCGTGGGTGACCTGCCCGATTCCTCGCTGGTGAGCGTGCGCCTGGCGGACAACCGCCGCCTGTGCGTGGCCTCGCCACGCTACCTGCGCCAACACGGCATGCCCCAGCACCCCAACGAACTGGGGCGCTTCGATTGCCTCACGCTGTCCAGCGATGCCTCGCAGACCCGCGGCTGGGCGTTCAGCCTGCCGCGCGAGGACGGTGCCGGGACCGAGGTCGTGCATTTCAAGCCCGCCGGCCCGCTCGACTGCTCGGACGGTCAGGTGCTGCACGACTGGTGCCTGGCCGGCCATGGCATCGCCTGGCGCAGCACCTGGGAAGTGGAAGCGGAAATCGCCGCCGGCCTGCTGGTGCCGGTGCTCGAGGCGTTCGGCGCGCCGCCCAACGGCATCTACGTGATGTTTTCCCAGCGCAAGCACCTGCCGCTGCGGCTTCGCCTGTGGATCGACTGGCTCAAGCATCACTACAGCCAGCCCGATTTCTGGATAATGCCGCCACCGCCGTGATGCCGTGTGCGGTGGCCGGCGCGGACCTCTTTTCCCGCCATGCCCGCCCATGCGGCGGTTGTCCAAGAAATCGATCGCCGTGATGCTCGAAGCCTGCCTGGCCTATGCCCATTTCCTTGCGGTGCTGACGCAAGTCGTGTTCCTGTCGAGCGAAGCGGCGCTGTGCCGCGCCGAATGGCTCGGCGAGGTTGTCGTGCGGCGGCTGGGCAGGCTGGACCGTATCCACGCCGTGGCGGCCGCGGCGGTGCTGGCGACGGGGTTGGCCCGGGTCTATCTGGGCAGCAAGGGCAGCGCCTGGTACTGGGGCAACCCGCTGCTGCACCTCAAGTTCACGCTCTTCCTCGTCATGGTGCTGTTGTCCGTGGGATCGTCGCGCGCCTTCCTGCGCTGGCGGCGGGCGCTCGACGCCGGGGACGGCCTGCCCGCCCCCGAAGAAGTGCGGCGGGTGCGCCGCATCGTGATGTGGCAGGCGCACCTGTTGCCGCTGATTCCGCTGGCGGCCGTGTTCATGGCGCGGGGTTTCGGCCGATGAGCAGGGCGGCCCGATGCGGTTGAAGCCGCTGGTCCTGTGCGCCGACGACTACGCGCTGAATGACGCCGTGTCGCGCGGCATCGTGGCGCTGGCCGAACGCGGCCGGCTCAGCGCCACCAGCGTCATGACCCTGTCGCCGCGCTGGGCGCGGGACGCGGCGCGGCTGCGCGCGCTGCGCGGCCGGCTCGACGTGGGCCTGCATCTGGATTGGACGAGCGATTTCGCGCAGGCTGCGGGCCACGGCGTGACGCTGGGCGCGGCCATCCGGCGGGCCGTGCTCGGTGGATTCGACCGAGCCGCTGCGCGTCGGGTGATCGAACGGCAGCTCGATGCCTTCGAGGCGCATTGGGGCGGGCCGCCGGACCATGTCGACGGCCATCAGCA
>JAEWVY010000273.1 GCA_023396625.1 Pseudomonadota bacterium
TCCCCTCGCGCGCCTGCAGCGTGGTGCTGAGACTGCCCGCCAGCCACCCGCGCATGCGGGCGACCTCGACCGAGCTGACCGCCGACGCCTTGGTGGCGGCCTCCAGCGCGCGGCTGAGCTCCGGCAGCTCCTCCAGCGCCTTGCGGTCCCCGGCCCGCGCCGCCGCGGTGGCGGTCGTGAAGCGGGCCAGCAGCACCTGCCTGGACTGGCCAGAGTCGTCCAGCATCAGGCCGCGCAGGCGCGTGACCTCGTCGCCGATCGACTCGCCCAGGCGCTTGAGCGCGGCCGCCAGATCGTCCGCCGCCGACGCCGCGCCAGACGCGGCGGCGCCCCCGCCCCCGCCGCCACCGCCATAGCTGCTGTAGACCTGGCCTGGGCCGAACCCCATGAACCCGACCGCCGGCGCGGCGCTGGCCGCCTGGTCCGCGGCGCGTGCGTCCAAGGCGCCCTTGACGTCACTGGCCAGCGCCATCAACCGGGCCGCCTTGGCCGCATCGCCGGCGGCGATGGCCGCGTCCACCAATGCGCGGAACGCCTCTGCCGTCGTCGGCACGGTCTCACCCAGCGCGGCCATGGATGCCGTCAGGTTCGCCAGGTGCTGCGCCTGTTGCTCCTCTTGAGAATAAAACGCGCTGTAATAGCTCTGCGCCGCGCTCTTGAACGCCTCCAGCCCGCCAGCCGTCTGGAGCACCGCGCTCGCGGCGTCGTAGCTCAGATTCTTGAGACCGTCGAACGGCAACGCGGCGACGGCCTCACGGAATCCGGAAACCGCCTGCGACTGGGCCGACAGCGTGGCGATGAGCTGGTCCGCCGCCTCGCTGGTGAGTTGCTCGGCATCGATGCCCGAGAGCATATCGGTGACGGACTTGGGCAGGTCGACGGCGGCCTGCAGCGCCTGGATCGTGGACTGCTTCAAATCCAGCGCGAACGCGGCCGTCGCTTGCTCGGCCGTGGCGTTTCCGATGTGCTCCACACTGGCGCGGCCTGCGGCCTCGCCAAACGCCGCATCGCCCACCTTGCCACCAGAGAAAACAAAGGCCTTGCCGTTCTTGCTCGATTCGAGCCCGGCGACGAACCCGGAGACAGAGGCTGCGCTGCCCAACGCCTTGAATGTCGCGTTGATGGTGCCCACGGTGGCCTCGATGGCTGCGCGTGAGGCCGTGCCGGCGATCTCGCCGCCGCTCGGACCTTCAGTCTTCTGCGCCCGTCCGGCGGCATCGACCGCGTAGCTGGCGCCGCTGCGGGTCTCCCCGCCATTGAACAGGCCGCCCAGCGCGACGAGTCCTCCCAGCGCCCAGCCCCAGCCTGGGATGGCGCTGGCGATGGAAGTCAGGAAGCCTCCGCCCGCGGCTTGCCCCGCCGCAGTGGCGGCGGCCGTGGCCTCGGAAGCGGTGAGCCCGGCGGCCACGCCGGTGGACACGTTCGCCGCGATGGCCGAGGCGGAGCTGGCGCCGCCGAAGAGATCGAGCACGGACTTGCCAGCGCTGACGATGCCGCCGGTGCCTCCGCCACCTGCGCCCCCGAGGCCGATCGCGTTCAGCCCGCCCTGCACCACGCCGTTGATGGCGCCGGCCACCGGGTTCAGCACGGCGCTGATGGTGGGCCGCAGCACCAATGTTTTGAACATGTTGACCAGGGTGTCGCGGAAGTTTTTCGCGAAGTCCTTGCCGCTTTCAAAGCCCCTCAGCAAGGCATCGGTCAGGCTGCGGTTGATCTCTTCCGAGCTGCGCGCCATGTGCTGCTGGTAGACCCGGGCCACCGCCGCGGCACTTTCGATGGCCTGGGCCTGTTCCACCTCAGTTCGCCGCTCCGCCTTGGCCGCGCGTTGTTCGGCAGTCGCTTCGGACAGCTTGTCGATCTCGGCCAATTCCTTGGCGTACTTCAGCTCCACCTGGCGCTGCGCGACGATCTTTTCCCGCTCCAGCGCGGTCAGGCCCACCAATGCGAGCTCGTCGCCATACGCCGCGGCCAGGTCCCGCGCGCCGCGCAGCAGGCCGTCGACGTGCTGCTTGGCGGCCTTGTCGTCACCCTGTTCCAACGCCGTGACCCAGCGTTTTTGCGCCGCGATCTTCAGCTCCAGGCCCTGGATGTACTTCGGGTCGAAGCTGTCGCTGGCCTGGGCCTCGGCCATCTGGTGCTCCAGCTCGGCCAAGGTCATCTGCTCGATCGCGGTGCGGCTCTTGCCCAGCGTGGCGTTGGCGGCCTCCTGGGCGCGCGCACGCTGGTTCAGGCCATCGGCGTCGCGCACAGTGGCGTCCAGCAGGTCCTGGTGGACTTTGGCCGATCGCTCCATCCCTTCGTTGTCGCGCGTCACCGCGCCCAGGGCGTCGGCGATGGCTTGCTTCTCCATCAGCCGCGCACGGGTCTTGGCGTCGGTGGTGCGCTTGAGCTGCTCGCCGATCTTCAGCGACTCGCGTTCGGTGGCGTTGAGCTGCGAGGCGCCGGCGCCCAGCGTGGCAAGCTGCTCGCGGTAGGCCTGAGCGGCCTGCAGCTGGGCCTGCAGGCTGGCCAGCTCCGTGTCCGACACCGAGAGGCCGCCGCGCTTGTGATCCTTCGGGTCGAGCTTCTTGCCCACCTCTTTCTGCTGCTCGTGCAGGAAGGCGGTCCACTCCTTGCCCGTCAACAGCCCCAGCTGGTTGAGGCGGATGGCCTCCTGCATGTTGGCGAAATAGCTGTCTGGCAGGCCGGAGGCATTCTTTCGGAACTTGTCGAGGTCTTCCTCGGCCTTTTTCTGCACCTTCATCTGCGCCGTGGCGTTGGCCAGGCGCGCAT
>JAEWVY010000275.1 GCA_023396625.1 Pseudomonadota bacterium
CGGTGACCAGCGTGATCGTGCCCTTCACGCGCGGGTCGACCACCACATTGCGCCCGGACAGCGTGGCCAGCGTGCGGGCCACGGCCTCGATCTCCGCGCCGTTGAAGTTCAGCGTTACCGGGTCGCCGGGCCTTGTCGCTGGTTCCTGAGCATGAATTTGCCATGTTCCCAGCGTCAAAAGGGCGGATATTGCTATATTTATAGTAGCAATCCGGGTGGAGCGAAAAGCGTGTGTGGAGAAATGCGTCATGGGGCGGCCAGTCAAGGGAAGGGGCGGCAGGGCATCGGTTTTACCCCAGGCGGATCAGGGACCGGGGGCCGTCGCGGCGCCCGAGGATGTTGAGCAGATTGGACAGCGCCGCCTCGCGCTCGGGCGCGGCACTGGCCACGCCTTCGAAATGCAGGCGCGAGCCCACCCAGCGGCCCGATCCCGAGAGTTGGAGGGCACCGTCGATCGTGGTCAGCGCCAGTGTGCTGGCCTGGCCGCCGTTCACGGTGATGCGGTAGCTGCCCATGGGGCGGAGGGTCGACAGCCGCGACGACAGGCCGGCCGCCACCAGTTCCGCGTGACCCGTCAGACCCAGCCGTCCTGCGGCCCAGTCGATCGACAGGTCCTGGGTGCGCAGGCGCAGCGTCCCCTCGAAGTGCAGCGTGTTCCACGGTGCCCCGAGGCCAGTCAACAGGGCGGCTGGCCAGATCGAGGGCTGGTCGGGGAGGCTGTCGCCCACACGCATGTGCAAGCCATTCCAGCGCGGGTCCACCCGCAGGGTCAGGGGCTCGGGCGTGCAGCAGTCGGCGCTGAGCGTGATGGCCAGTCCCCCGGCCTGGGGTCCCAGTCGCCAGTGGACCCGGCCGGGCAAGGCCGCCACATCCTGGCTGCCCGCGCCGCCGGTGAGGCGAAGCTGCGCCGAGCCTTGCCAGACAGTCCCGCGGGATTCGACCAGCGAGACGCGGCCCGCGCTGGCCTGGTTCACCGCGCGGGTCAGCCAACTGGCCGGGGCCTGGGTCAGCAGGATCGCCAGCACGCCCGCCAGTGCTCCCGCGCCGGCCCATCGCCAGGGCGGGCGTGGCGGGTTGCGAGGGGCGTGGAATCGGGGGGCCATGGGAGTCCGGTGTCGGGGCTACTGCGGCGGCAAACTGAGCACGAGGGTGCCGCTCCAGCGGGGAGGGGCCTCGACGCGTGTGAGTTTGGCCTCCACCGGCACCGCCCGGGCGTCGACCCGCGCGAGCGGCAGCCACTGGGCCAGCGCGCCGGCATCGACATTTCGCAGCGCGAGGGTGGCGCGGTCACCGGCGAGCGTGACCTGCGTGCCCGCGCCCAGATACTGTTTCGCCGACGCCTCGAGCGCGCGAAGGGCTTCCTCGCGCTGAATCACCGGCTGCGCCCGCAGGGCCTGTGCCTCGGCCGCCAGCGTCTGGATGCGTTGCCACCGGGTGTCGAGGCTGCGCTGACGTGACTCGGCCTGGCGCCAGACCGCCAGCGCCGGCGCGATGGCGACCCACCACAACACGGCCAACGTCAGCACCGCCGCCGCGGTCCGGGCCAGGGATTTTTCACGGGCGTCCAGGGCTTGCCAACGGGCACGCGCCGGGTGGATCAGGGCAGACAGGCTGGTCATGGCGTGGGCAGGGTCTGGACAAGGACATGGGCGCCGTCGGCGCGGGCGCCGTAGCCCAGGGGTCGCAGGCGGGCATTCAATTGCACCAGGTCATTTGCACCCGTGGGCAGGCCGCGGATCCGGGCCTCGCCTGGCGCGAAGTCGATGCCGGTCACCGGGGGGCCGGCGTCCAGCGCCGTGCCGAGGGCGGCGAGCAGGGGCTCGAAATCCCGGTCCGACAAAGTGCCGGTGGCCTGGCGCAGCAGGGCCACCTCGCGTGCCATCTGGACCGGCGCATCCACCACCACCCGCACCCCGGGGAACAGGCGTGTCAGGGTCTCGCGGAGGGTGTTTTCGCGTTGTTGCCAGTGGGCACGCTCCTGCCAGGCCCAGGCATTGAGACCGACGAGCTGGGCCAGCAGCAGGATCGCCACGCCCCAGCGGGCGGCGCGCCAGGACGGGCCATGGGTGAAGGCATGCGCGACGGTGGTCACCTGCCGGGCCCAGCGGGTGCCGCGCCGGTCCGCCAGGTCGAACTGGGCCAGATTCCAGGCAGTCCAGGAGGCTTGGACCAGGTGCTGCGGGCGCGGCAGCAGCTCGGCAGGGCGCTGCAGCAGTTCACCGGCCAGTGCCGCGGCGGCCGGTTCGGCAAGCAGCCGGGCTTGCGCGGGCAAGTCCCTGGATCCGAGTACCGAGGTGAGCAGGTCGATGCTCGGTTCGATCCGGGCCACGCCACCATCGAAATCCGCGCCCGAGAGCAGCAGCTCGGCCTGACCAGCCTCTCCCCGCATCCGCAGGTGCAGGCCGGGCTCGTCGGGCGTGCATTCGGGCACCAGCCGGGACACGCGGTGCCCCGCGGCCTCGAGCGCCTGCAGATGGGCCTGTAGCCAGGCCTTGTCGCACACCGCGACCCAGACGGTGGCGCCGGCCGCGGCTTGGGGCTGCACCGCCAGGTGCAGTGTCTGGGGTTCGTCCAGCACACGCTCCTCCAGCAGGCCCTGAAGCACCGCGCGCAGCCGCTGGGAACCCAGCCCCACGCCCTTGGGCAGCGTGACCCGGTGCCAGGACAGGGCCTGGGCCGGGACCACGGCGACGGTGTCTCCGGCGGCGGGGAAGGTGTCCGGCGAGGCGATGGCGTGCGCCGCCACCGCATGGCCATCCGGCGAAAGCACGTATTCGTAGCGCGAGCCCGTGTTCGCGGCTGGACGGGGAAGAAGAAGGATCAGCGTGCTCATGGGCGGAACGTTTCGCGGATTGTAGAGAGCCGCCGGGAGGACTTCACGTTGCGTGGCGCCGGGGCGTCATGGATGGAACCCCGCGTCGGCGGACCCTGTCGGGCGCGCGCGCTCGCGCCAGAGCGTGCGCACCGTCAGGCCGTCGCGCTGAACGACCGAGATTTCTTCCACCGTCGCCGTGTCCAGCCGGAGCCGTCCGCGAATCTCGAAATACCGCGAAGCCACGGCGAGTTGGCCCTGTGGCGCCGCGGCGGTCACGGCCGCGGGGAGGCGGCTGTCGAGCAAGGTCTGGAAATGGGCGTTGTCGCGCTCGGCGACCATGCGCCGGGCGTCCGCGAGGCTGAGTCCCGGCACGCTGGCCATGATGACTTCCGCGCTGGCCGTGTTGATATTGACCGGACTGAGGTCCGGCAGCAGGGTGACGAAGGGGGTCAACCTGGCCACGGTGGCCGGGGACAGGCCCAGCCAGACAAGCTGCTCCACGCGCCGGGGCTGCAGGGGCGCCCCTTCGCCGCCCGTGTGGGCCCGCAACAGTTGCTGGCCGAGGCGCGTCAGTTCTTCCTGGGGCAGGCCAACCTGCTCGAACAGACGGGCAAAGGCCTGCATTCCGGGTTCGGAAAGCCGTTCGCCGTCGAGCAGGTTGGCGACGTTCAGCCGGGCCTGCAGGTCGCTGATCCGGCCAGAGAGAAAGGCCTGACGCGCGGTCTCGGTGCTGCCGGCGTCCATTGAAAGAAAGGTGGACAGGCGGGCTTCCTGGAGCGGGAGGGCCCAGGGTTCGGCCAAGTGGTCCGCGCCGCCGGCGCGGGCATCCTCGCGCAGAATCAGCCGCGCCCAGTCCAGCGCCCCGTTCAGGATCCATGTCGACTGGACCCGTGTCCGCTCCGCGGATTCCACCTCTGTCGCGCGCCACTGTTGCCACAGTGCTCTCGCGGACAGGGTGGCCACCAGCGTCACGGTGAGCATGGCGATCAGCAGTGCCGCGCCGCGCTGGCGCCCTGGCGCTGGCCGGGTCATGACTTGCCGCCTCCAAGACCCGGACGGACCCAGTCGAGCGTCAGCGGCCCGCTGACCGGTTGGCCCGGCGCCAGGTTCAGCACGGCCCGGACGCCGTCGGGAACGGGTGTCTGCGCGACCGCCGAGCCGGCGCTGGACTGTGGATTGGTCCAGGCATCGGCGCGGTAATAGAACAGATGCCAGTCGTCGAGCCCGACCACGGCGACTTCACGCTGGCGCTGCGCGTCGCTGGGATTGCGCGCCCATTGCTGCGCCTCCAGCCAGGCGGTCTGCCAGTCGGTCAGCGTGTGCACGGGGAGGGACTGCCATCGCAGCCATGGGGTGTCCGCGCCGGGGCGCCGTGTCCAGGCGACCACGCGCAGCGCGGCGGTGGCCGAGGCGGTGTCGCGCCGTGTCAGCCGCAGGCTCAGCCCATCCCAGTCCATCGCGGTGGTGCGTGGCAATTCGATCACGGCGTCGAGGTCGGCCTTCCATTGGGCCAGGCCGGCCTGCAGCGCCAATACCGCGTCGGCGCGCTGGCGCGTCTGCGTCACGGCCTGGCTCATGCCGTCCAGGCCACGCCAGCCGAGCACCGCCATCACCGCCATCACCGCGATGGCCACCAGCACCTCGATCAGCGTGAAGCCTGGCGCGCGGCGTGGGCCATGGGTCCGGGGACGGCGGAGCAGCGTCTGGCAAACGTCCATGGGGGCGCTCAGTACCGGCCCACCACCGTCGACAGGCTCAACACCGGCGTCTCGCCGTCACGGACCTGGGCATCGACGCGGCGGAACGAGGGGTTGGGTGTGGGGCGCACGGACAGGTGGACGGTGAAGTCGCGTCCGCCCTGGGTGCAGGGCCAGTCGCTGTCCCCCACGCCGGGCATCTGGCGTGACAGGCGGTTGCGTGCCAGTTCGTTTTCCGCGCACAGCTGGGCGAGCACGATGTCCGACTGACGCTGCGCATTGTCGGTCAGCGCCAGCGTGGCGCGCGTGCCGGCGGCCAGGGCAATGGCCACGATCCCCAGTGCCACCAGCACCTCGATCAAGGTGAAGCCACCCTGGCGCGTGCGGGAGATCATGGCGTGGCCTGGGCTTGCGTGGTGAATGGGCGCAGCCCATCGGTGGCCACGCGCACGCTGTACCCGCCGTGGCTGGCGCTGCGGAGCACCACGGCCTGGGGATCGATGATGGGTTCCGGTCCCAGCAGCAATGACGCTGTGCCCTGCACGACGGTGTCGGCGCCGAGCCAGTTTTCCGGCAACACGGCGCCGGCCAGCCCGTCGAAGGTGAAGCCGTTCGCCGAGCCTTGCCATCGAACCGGAATGCCGCTGGTGCGCGATTGCGCGCGGGCCGATTCCAGCAGGGCCGCCAGGCGCTCGGCTTCCTGGTCGAGGGCGCTGGCCGTCCCGTCGCGCAAGGACAGGCTCACGCCGGCTGTGGCCACGGCGACCAGGGCGATCACGACCAGCAGTTCGAGAAGCGTGAAGCCGGCGCTGGTTGGGCGGCGGGTCATGGCGAGGGCGCAGTGCCGGCGTTATTGCCAGCTTCCGATGTCGGCGTCCTTGCCTTCGCCGCCGGGCTGGCCGTCGGCCCCGAGGGCCATCACGTCAATTTCTCCCTTCACCCCAGGGTTGAGGTATTGGTAGGGCCGGCCCCAGGGGTCGTTCGGCAGTTTCTCGAGGTAAGGTCGCCAGTTTGGCGGCGTGGGGCCGTTCGTGGGCCGGCTCACGAGCGCCTGCAGCCCCTGCTCCGCCGTGGGATAACGCTGGTTGTCGAGCTTGTACAGCTTCAGCGCCTGCGACAGGTTGGCGATGTCCGTGCGCGCAGCTGTGACCCGCGCATCGTCGGCCCGGTCGAGCACGTTGGGAACGATCAGCGCAGCGAGCACGCCGATGATGACGAGCACGACCATCAATTCGATCAGCGTGAAGCCGCGTTGGATGACGGGGCCCACGCGGAAAATAGGCGATCGATGGGAAGAGTGCGGGAAGCTGGAGTTCATGGGAGAGGACCTTGGGCCTGCGGAGACCTTCCATCATAATCATCCCATGCTGACAAACTCGCAGAATGGCTGGCTCGTCCGTGGCGTCACGTTCGTGGTGTGGGCCGCAGCGGCGGGCAGCGCGGTGTGGTGGGGGCTTCGAATGAACGGGACCTCCATGCCGGACCCCGTGCCGGTTCCCGGTCCGGCGACCCTGGCGGGCGGCATGCCGGACGCCGCGGCCCTGGCGCGTGTGCTGGGGGTCCGGGCGGCCGCGGCCGCCGCTTCATCGCCGGTTGTCGCCAGCCGCTACCGTTTGCTGGGCGTCGTGGCCCACCGGTCCAGCCAGGGGGCGGCGCTGATCGCGGTGGATGACAAGCCCGCCCGGCCCTACCGGGTGGGGAGCGCGATAGCGGACGGCGTGGTGCTGCAGGCGGTCGAGCCGCGCCGGGCCCGGTTGTCCGGGCGCGATGGCGAGGAGATGGTTCTCGAACTGCCGCGGCCCACCAGATAGCGGCTTGGCCTGCGCGGCGGAGTTATTGCAGGTCGCCGTACTGTGTGGGACTGAGGGCGGGCAGATGGGCTTCCTCGTCCGCTGGCGCTTGCGCGTCATCGTCCACCGACAGCGGGGGTAGCCGGGATTCGATGATTTCCGTGTTTTCGAAACCCGTGAGCCGCCCTGCGGTGGCGGCCGTGGCGCGCTGCTGCGGGGTTCCGGGAAGGGGAATGCCGGCGGAGAGGGCGCGCCGTAGCGCGGACACTTCCTCGGAAAGCACCGGGTCGAAGGCCGGGGCGGGCGTGCCCTGGGGCGCCGCCGGCGTGTCGGGGCCCTTGTGCCCCGGGAAAACGGGACTGGCCGCTGCCCTGGGCGTGGCACCCGCCCGGGCGCTTCGGGGCGTGGTGTCGCAGCGCCAGTACACCGCCGACACGGTGATGTCGTGCCGGGCCTTGGCGGCGTGGCAGATCAGGGTTTCGATTTCCGTGAGCTGGGCGACGTCACTGTTGAAGTCGGGGGACAGATCCATCATCACGATGAACTTGCGGCCACGCGGATCGGTGGCCAGCACCTTGAACTTGAAGCTGCTGGACAGGACGCCCACGCGGACCATCGATTCGCGAACCACGTTGTAGAGCAATTCACGCAGCCGGGCACGCTCGGATTTCAGCCGGGCCGCCACGTCACCCGGACCCGCGTGACCCGGCGACGTCGCCCGCACGCCCGTGGCGAGCGACGCCGAAGCTGCGCCGCGGGGCTTGTGCGCCCCCCTGAACCAGTTGAATAAGGCCATGGCTTGATTCTAGGGGGCCTGGCCGGTGCGTGGGTGGGCGTAGGGTGTCGTTGTGTGATCAATGTCTCAGGAACATCCGGTACACGGGGTTGGCTGTCTCTTCCACGCACGGGTAACCCAGGGTGTTCAGGAATTCCCGGAAGGCCCGGTCCTCAGCCGCCGGGACCTGCAGGCCCACAAGAATTCGTCCGTAGTCGGCGCCCTGATTGCGATAGTGGAAGAGGCTGATATTCCAGCCCGGACGCATGAGGCTCAGAAATTTCAGCAGCGCGCCGGGCCGTTCCGGGAAGATGAAGCGCAGCAGCCGCTCGTCCTTCGCCAGGCTGGAATGGCCCCCCACCATGTGGCGGATGTGCTCCTGCGCCAGGTCGTCGTGTGTCAGGTCCAGTGCCTCGAAGCCATGCCGGCTGAAATTGGCGGCGATCTTGCTGCTTTCGCCCTTGCCATGGGTGGTGAGGCCCACGAAAACGTGCGCCTTCTCGGCATCGTGGATGCGGTAGTTGAATTCGGTCACGTTCCGGGGCCCCCCCGGCAGGTTGCCGATGAGCTCCAGGAAGCGGCGGAAACTGCCGCGTTCCTCGGGGATCGTGACCGCCAGCAGTGCCTCGCGTTCTTCGCCGACCTCGGCGCGCTCGGCCACGAAGCGCAGGCGGTCGAAGTTCATGTTGGCGCCGCAGAGAATGGCCACGTAGGTCTCGCCCCGCGTCCGGTGCGTGGCCACGTACTGCTTGATGGCGGCCACAGCCAGCGCGCCAGCGGGCTCCACAATGCTGCGGGTGTCGACGAAAACATCCTTGATGGCCGCGCACACCGAATCGGTGTCGACGGTGATGTACCCGTCGACGAGGCCGCGGGCGATGCGGAAGGTTTCCTCGCCCACTTGCTTCACCGCCGTGCCGTCGGAGAACAGACCCACGTCGGGCAGTGTGACCC
>JAEWVY010000332.1 GCA_023396625.1 Pseudomonadota bacterium
GTGAAGACCTGTCCGACCGGGGCCATCACCTTCGGCAAGAAAGAGGACATGGTGTCCTATGGCAACAAACGTGCAGGTGAACTCAAGGAGCGCGGTTTCCAGAACGCAGCCCTGTACAACCCGGCGGGTGTTGGTGGCACGCACGTCATGTATGTGCTCAAGCATGCCGACACGCCCGAGCAGTACGCCGGCTTGCCCAAGGACCCTTCCATCAGCCCATTGGTCTCGTTGTGGAAGGGAACGCTCAAGCCGCTGGCCGTGATCGGCATGGTGGGTGCGGTCGTTGCCGGTTTCTTCCACTACATGAAGGTCGGCCCGGTGGAAGAAAAGGAAGACGAAAAGGAAAGCGCCTGAGGAGATCATGATGAAACAGACCAATGAACTTCAGCGCTACGATGACAACACCCGCCTGAACCACTGGGCCATTGCCCTGCTGTTTTTCCTGGCGGGCTTGTCGGGCTTGGCTTTTTTCCATCCGTCCCTGTTCTTTCTTTCCAACCTGTTCGGCGGCGGCACCTGGAGCCGGGTCCTTCACCCCTATCTGGGCCTGCTCATGTGCCTGAGCTTTTTCGGCCTGTTCATGCGTCTCGCGAAAGAGAACCGGCTGAACAGCCAAGACAAGGCCTGGCTGAACAAGGCGGGTGAGATGTTCAAGGGCAACAAGGCGGGCATGCCGCCTGTGGGCAAGTACAACGCCGGTCAGAAGATTGTCTTCTGGCTGATGGCGCTGAGCCTGCTGGTGCTGCTGGCGACGGGGGTCCTGTTCTGGCACGCATGGTTTCCGGATTTCCCGATCCTCGCACGTCGCGTCGGCGTCCTGCTCCACGCCTTCTCGGCTGTGGTGTTGGTGTTGACGGTGATTGTTCACGTGTATGCGGCAATCTGGGTCAAAGGCACGACGCGAGCCATGACCCGGGGAACCGTGACACCGGGATGGGCGAAGATGAATCACCCCTTGTGGTACGAGGAGATGACGCGCGGCAAGTAAAGCGCCGTCATCTTCGGCACCATGGGTGACGCAGCGTCTGTGTCACCCATTTTCTTTCCAATTGATATTTGATGACCCTCTCCACCACCCAGTTTCTCAGCCCGGAAGAGATCAGTGCGCGTCAAGTTGGGGAAGCGGCACACCTGAGGTTCGCCGACCCGGCGTTCATTTTTCGGGACCGGGCCCTGCGCCTGCGCCAACTGGCGGCAGGGCATCCGATGCGGGATTTCCTGATTTTCGTCGCAGACATCGCGGATGCGCAGCATGCCGTGCTTGCCGCCTCCCGTGTGGTATGTCTGCCATCGGAAGAATTCCTGGGGGAAGCGGCAC
This sequence comes from Pseudomonadota bacterium, assembly GCA_023396625.1. Classification (GTDB taxonomy): domain Bacteria; phylum Pseudomonadota; class Gammaproteobacteria; order Burkholderiales; family Burkholderiaceae_C; genus JAEWVY01. The sequence goes on from JAEWVY010000332.1 coordinate 1,319, forward strand.
GCACGGGAAAACCGGCATTGCAGTTCCCGCGCTGGCCGCTCAATGACGAATGGCGCGAGGACTTGCATGAACTGCTGGTCAAACTCCAGGCGCGGGTCGGGCAGACACCGGCGGCCCGTGTGCTGGACGGACTGCAGGCGGCTTCGGCCGATTATTTGAACCAGCAGGCCGAGCGTCTTCTGTCGGGCATCATGCTCGGACTGGATCTGGCCAGCGCCCCGTTGATCGGGGCGGCGTTGCAGGTTTACTGGACGCGGCTGGTACTGCGCACCCAGGCCGCATTTCCCGATCTGGCTTTTGGGCCTATCGACGATGCCCGTGTCTGCCCCTGCTGCGGCAGCCAGCCAGTGACCAGCGTGATACGTGTCGGCGCCGAGGAGGCTGGCTCACGTTATCTGCATTGCGCGCTGTGTCAGACCGAATGGCACATGGTGCGCATCAAGTGCGCCCATTGTGAAAGCACCCGTGCCATCACGTATCAGGAACTGGAGGGCGTGGGTGGTGAGTCGCAGCCAGCCTATGTTCTTCCAAAAGGCGCGATGCGCGCCGAATGCTGTGATGATTGCGGTCATTATCTGAAGATCGTGGCAAAGGACAAGGACGCCTATGTGGACCCGGTGGCGGACGATCTGGCCACGGTCGCGCTCGATCTGCTGGTCAGCGATATCGGCAAGATAAGGCATGGCGTGAACTACATGTTGCTGTGGGGTGAGCCGGCCGACGATCCGGATCTTTCTGGCCACCCTCGTCCGGGAGCGCCGTAGTGGATTCGCCCGACGGATCCATGGTTCATGGTCCGAAGGCGAAGCTGGCCAAGCTCCCTTCCGTTGACCGACTGATTCGCCTGCCTGGCTGCCAACTCCTGGTGGCACAGCATGGCGCGGCGCTGGTGACAGAGCAGGCGCGTGAGCTGCTCGCCAGCCTGCGCCAGCAGATGTTGAGTGCGCCAGCGTCTTCCGACGTGGGGGACAATGCAGGCGACCTGGCGATGGTGCAAGCGCTGACGGCTCGCTGCGCGAAGCGGCTCGCACCTCGCATGAAGCGGGTCATCAACCTCACGGGCACGGTGATTCACACCAACCTTGGCCGTGCCGTCCTGCCCCAGGTGGCGATCGACCACATTTCGGCCATGATGACGGGCCCAAACAATCTCGAGTATGACCTGGCCAACGGCAGCCGTGGCGACCGTGACAGCATCGTCGAAGGTCTTCTGTGCGAAATCACTGGCGCCGAAGCGGCGACGGTGGTCAACAACAACGCCGCCGCGGTATTGTTGACCATTGCGGCCTTGGCTCGTGACCGCGAGGTGGTGGTGTCGCGCGGCGAACTGGTGGAAATCGGCGGCGCCTTCCGCATGCCCGATGTCATGGCCAGCGCCGGGGCGGCGATGGTGGAAGTGGGCACCACCAACCGCACCCACCTGGCGGACTATGAACGAGCCATCAACCCGGCGACTGCGCTGCTGATGAAGGTGCATACCAGCAACTATGCGGTACAGGGCTTCACGTGCGCGGTGTCGGAAGCCGAACTGGCCCCGCTGGCCCGTGCCAGGGGCGTGCTGCTTGCCACCGATCTGGGCAGCGGCTCCCTCGTTGACATGAGTAGATATGGCCTCCCGAAGGAGCCTACACCGCAGGAAATGCTGGACGCGGGCTGCGATGTGGTCACTTTTTCGGGGGACAAATTGCTGGGGGGGCCGCAGGCTGGCCTCATCGTCGGCAGCAAGGCCGCGGTGACTCGCATTCGCAAATTTCCGATGAAGCGCGCACTGCGCCTGTCCAAGCTGCCGCTGGCTGCACTGGAAGCCACGCTCATGTTGTACCTGCAGCCGGATCGGCTGGCCGAACAACTGCCCACGTTGCGCTGGCTCACGCGCTCGCGTGAGGTGGTGGCCGCGACCGCTCAATCTCTGCTGGCCTCTTTTCAGCACACCTTGGCACCACGCTACACCGTGGAAGTGGTAGAGCTCAGCAGTCAGATCGGCTCCGGTTCGCTGCCCATCGACCGCTTGCCGTCGGCCGGACTGGCCATCGCACCGGTGCTGGCCGGCAAGCGCGGCGCCGGCACCGCGCTGGATGCACTGGCTGGCGC
>JAEWVY010000344.1 GCA_023396625.1 Pseudomonadota bacterium
GTGCCGAGGGCGCCCACGGCCAGGCGCAAATCGGACGCGGGCCGCGCCAGGGTCGCCGGCCAGCGCGAGGCCGGGCGGGCGAACGCGGGGACCCAGTCGAAGGCCACGGGGCATGGCCCGGCGGCGCCGAAGGGTTCGATCACCAGGCGCTGTCCGGCCCGCACCGGCAGGCACATACCGGCGTCCAGAAACAGGTCGCCGGTCAGGCGCTCGTGCGGACCCGCGCCAGTGACCCAGGCACGGCCTTGTGCGATGCGCAGCAGGCCCGCAACCGGCGGGCGCAGCGTCATCGCGCGGCCGGCTTCGAGCTTCCAGCAACCCCGTGCGGCGGGAATCTGGGGGGACGACGTGCGGGAGGCGGTGGTCACGGCAGTCATGGCGTTCTCTCGGATTTCGGTGATTCGGGAATGAATGATCGACATTTCTTCATTGACAGTCCAATGAATTTGTAAGACGCTATTGATTCCCTTACCGCATCAATCAAACACACCAGCCGCGCCGGATCGATGAACGCACCGAACAGACTTTTGCGCACCCGCCCGATCCAGGTGGGACAGCTGCGCACTTTCGAGGCCGTGGCGCGGCATCTGAACTTTCGCGTGGCCGCGGATGAGCTGGCGCTCACGCAGTCCGCCGTGAGCCGGCAGGTCCAGGCGCTGGAGGACGAAGTGGGCGTGCCGCTGTTCCTGCGCCACACCCGGGCGGTGGAGCTGACCGGCGCCGGCATGCAACTGTTGCGTGCCGTGGTGCCGGCGCTGGAGCGGCTGGATGGTACGGTGCGGCAGATCCGCCAGAGTGCCGGGCGCAAAAGCGTGTCCATCTCGACCTGGTCGTCGTTTGCCTCGATGTGGCTCATTCCCCGGCTCGAGGCCTTCCAGCGCGAGCACCCGGACATCGACATCCGCATCGATGCCACGGACACGCCGGTCGATCTGGACACCACCGACGTCGACCTGGCGCTGCGTTACACGGTGCCGGCCAGCGTGCCTCTCGGCGCGGTGCGGCTGTTCGGCGAGCAGCTCACGCCCGTGGCCAGCCCCTGGCTGCTGCGCGAGGGGCCGCGCCTGCGCCGGCCGGAGGATCTGGCGGAATTCACGCTGATCGAGGCGGGTGACACGTACCGCACGCAGTATCTGGAGTGGCTGAGCTGGACGCGCTGGTTCGCGGAGCGCGCCCTGCCGCCCGTCGAACCCAGGCGCTGGCTGTATTTCAACTATGCGCACCAGATCGCGCAGGCCGCGCTGACGGGGCAGGGCGTCGCGCTGGCCCGCCGGCCGCTGGTGGCCGACAGCCTGGCCCGTGGCGAGCTGGTGGAAGTGCTGCCCGAGCAGCGCATGGACTCACCGCTGGCGTACTGGCTGATCGTCGGGCAGCGCAATGCCGCGCGGCCCGAGGTCCGGGCTTTCTGTGACTGGCTGCTGCAGCAGGTCCGGATCACGCGAGAGGCGCTGGGCGACCCGGCCGCCTGAGCGGCATGCGCGTCGCGCGGGCCCGCGCCGGGGGGTCACGCCGGCCAGACCACGCCGTTGTCGTTGAGGATCGCGTCCAGCGGCAGGTCATGCGGCTCGGCCTCGAAGTCATCCAGATACCCGTGCGTGTAGCCCAGGCCCACGGTGAAGGGCCGGGGCTGCAGCGTGGCCAGCGTGCGGTCATAGAAGCCGCCGCCATAGCCCAGCCGGTAGCCGCCCGGGCCATAGCCCACGCAGGGCACGAACAGCAGCGTGGGGACGATGATCTCGGTGTCCTTCGGCTTGGGGATGCCGTAGGCGTCCTCTTCCATCGGACAGCCGGGGTACCAGGCATGGAAGGTCAGGGTCTTGTGCTGCTTGTCGACCACGGGCAGGCCGATGCGCCGCGGCTGGGGCTCGTCGAGCAGTTCGCCGTCTTCCTTCCAGCGGTGCAACGCGGGCAACGGGTCGAACTCACCCTTGATCGGCCAGTAGGCGCCGATCACCGTGTCGGGCCGGCCCACGAGCCAGATACGCATGACGCGCTGAAGGGCGTCGGCGCGCTCCAGACGGTCGCTGAGGTTCAATCTTTGCTCGATCAGGGCTTGGCGAAGCGCCCGCTTGACGTCGGATTTGTCCATAATGTCCCGCATGCAGTTCCCGATGATTTTGACACCGCTGACCCTGGCCGTTCTCAGAGGCGCCATTTCCGGCGTTCTGGCGCTGTGCGCGAGCTCCATGGTTCTGGCCCAGGGCGGGAGCGACAACGTGCTCGTGGAAATGCAGCAGGCTTTTCGCAAGGGCGACACCCGTCGCCTCACCACGCTGCTTCCCCAGGCCCGCGGCCATGTCCTCGAGCCCTGGGCCGCCTACTGGGAGCTGCGGGCCCGGCTCGATCAGGCCACGCCGCAGGAGGTGCAGGCCTTTTTCGCGCGTTATCCCGGCACGTACCAGGAAGACCGGCTGCGCAACGACTGGCTGCTGCTGCTGGGCCAGCGTCGCGACTGGTCGGCCTTCGCCGCCGAGATGCCCGCCTACCGCATGGGCGACGATCCGCAGTTGCGCTGCTATGCCCTGGCCATCGAGCACCTGCGCACGGGGGCCGACGTGGCGGACGAGGTCCGCCGGCTCTGGTATGCGCAGCGCGACGCGGACGACGGCTGCACCTTCGCGGCGGACCGCCTGCACGAGTCCGGCCGCCTCAAGGCGCTGGATATCTGGCGCAAGGCGCGGCTGGCCATGGAAGCGAACCGTCCGCGCGCGGCGCGTGCGGCGGTGGAAATCGAGGCGCCCGATGTGGCCGACCTGGTCACGGAGATTCATGCGAAACCGGTCAAATACCTCGCGGACCGCCTCGTGACCTTTCGCCGCAAGCGCCAGGAACTCGCCTTGCTGGGCGTGATTCGGGTGGCCGCGACCGATACCGAGCAGGCGGCTCGCCTGCTCGACACGCGGTGGGCCAAGTTGCTCACCGCGGAGGAGGCCAACTGGGCCTGGGGCACCGTGGGCCGGCAGGCCGCGCAGCGCCTGCAGGACAATGCCATCGCGTATTTCGACAACGTCACGCGCGATGCCGACCTGACCGACGACATGCTGGGGTGGAAGGTGCGCGCGGCCCTGCGGCAAGGCAAGTGGTCGGTGGTGCGCCATGCCATCCAGGCGATGAGCCCGCAGGCGCAGGCGGAGCCTGTCTGGGCCTACTGGCGCGCACGCGCGCTGCTGGCCGGTGCCGCGGCGTCCGAACGCACGGCGCAACTTCAGGCCGCGGCCCCTGGCGCGGAGCAGGCCCCCGCCGCGGGCACGCTGGCGGACCGGCGCCACCGCGCCGAAGTGCAGGAGGCTCGCCGTCTGCTGGAGGCCGTGGCCTCCGTGCGGGGCTTCTATGAAATCCTGGCGCTCGAGGAACTTGGCGGCACGGTGGCCGTGCCGGAAAAACCCGCACCGCTGACGCCTGCCGAGAGGGAGGCCGCCCGCGCCAACCCCGGCCTGCAGCGGGCGCTGGCGGCCATTGCCCTGGGGCTGCGCAGCGAAGGGGTGCGCGAGTGGAACTACACCACCAACCTGCACACGCGCGGCGGCATGGGCGACCGCGAATTGCTCGCGGCCGCGGATCTGGCCTGCGAGCGCGGTGTCTGGGACCGTTGCATCAACACCAGCGAACGCACGAAGACCGTGATGGATTTCGACCAGCGGTTTCCGGTGCCTTACCGCGAGGCGGTGGTGCGCCGCGCGCGTGACATCGGCCTGGACCCTGCGTATGTCTACGGCCTGATCCGGCAGGAAAGCCGTTTCATCATGGACGCGCGCTCGGGCGTCGGGGCGGCAGGGCTGATGCAGGTGATGCCGGCGACCGCGCGCTGGACGGCCCGCAGGATCGGCCTGACCGATTTCACGCCGGGCCAGCTCAACGACCGCGACACCAACATCGCCATCGGCACCGGCTACCTCAAGCTGGTGCTCGACGATTTCGAGGGTTCCATGGCCCTGGCGGCGGCGGCCTACAACGCCGGCCCGGGCCGGCCGCGCAACTGGCGGCGCGGGCCGACGCTGGAGACGGCCGTCTGGGCGGAAGCCATTCCCTTCGCCGAGACGCGCGACTACGTGAAGAAGGTGCTCGCCAACACCACGAGCTACGCGGCCTTGCTGAGCGGGCAGCCGCAGTCGCTACGGGCGCGGCTGGGGGTGGTGGGGCCGCGCGACCCCCATCTGGCGCAGGCGGAAAACCGCGAACTGCCCTGAGACCCGCCTTGTGGCGGGGGGCGATTCATTCGCCCCATGGGAGCATCAGCGTCACCGTCGACAGTTTCGTGAACTCGGGCACGAACTGGTCGATGATGGCCTGGGGCTCGGGGCACAGCGTGCTGTCGGTCATCACGCCGAACTGGACCCCGCCGCCGTAGCTGAGGATGGAGACGCCCAGGCCGATGTCGCCCGACTGGGGGACCCAGAACATGCTTTGCTCCAGCGTCGCGCCACAGAACCGGAGTTTCTCCCGTGGTCCTGGGACATTGGTCATGACGGCGGTGGTTTTCTTGCCGAACAGGTTGAGCATGGCGTCCTGCGCGGGCTTGATCAGCAGCCCGGCGACCGCGAGCAGGCCGAAGGCCAGCAGCGGCTGGGTGCTGCCCTTGAGGCTGCTCATGCGGCGGCGCACCTCGTACAGTCGCTCGATCGGGTTGTCGATGCCGATCGGCAGCACCAGCGGCACCAGGCCGAAGCGGTTGCCCAGTTTCCAGGCTTCCTCGATCGGGCGCAGGTTCACCGGGATCATGGCGCGGATTTCCTGGCCCGCCACGTCGTCGCCCTGGGTCTTGAGGTACTCGCCAATGGCGCCGGCCACGCAGCTCAGCAGCACGTCGTTGACCGAGCTGTTCAACGCCCGGCCCACGGCCTTGACCTCGTCGAGCGCGATGGGTTGGCACCAGGCCACGCGCTTGGCGTGGCCTGCCTTGCCCTTGAGCCGGGTTTTCGAGTCGTCGGGCATCAGGGCCAGCGCCGCCGCGTCGCCCAGCACCTGGTAGGCGAGCTTGGCGATGTCCACCGTGCCGTTGACGCCGCGCGACGGATCGCGCAG
>JAEWVY010000357.1 GCA_023396625.1 Pseudomonadota bacterium
GGTCACGAGCGGGAACGTTCACGCTCGTGGGCGATTTTTGTCAGCACGCCTTCGACGATGGCGTCGCAGCGCGTGCCGGCAAAAGAGAACGCGTCACCGAGAGCACGATCGATGTCACGCGCAAGGCCTTCGCGCAAGATGCCGCGGGCCCGGAAAAAACGGGACCGCACCGTGGCCTCGGGAATACCCAGCGCCACCGCCACCTCCTCCACGCTCAGCTCTTCTACGCCGCGCAACATGAAGACGGTGCGAAACGCGTCGGGCAAGGAGTCGATCCGCGCTTCAATTTGCTGGCGTACCTGGGCACGCATGAGCAGGAGTTCCGGCTGATCATCGGGATCGGCTTGCATCTGCATCTCCGGTGTTTCGCCGTCGGCGTTAACGTCGTCGGCGGCGTTCAGCGGCAGCACCTGGGCGCCACGGCGCCGCAACCGCCCCAGCGCTTCATTGACCACGATGCGCACCAGCCAGGTGGACAGCCGGGCGTCCGAGCGAAAGCTGGCCAGCGCACGCCAGGCCCGCAGATAGGCTTCCTGCAGCGCGTCCTGGGTATCGTCGTCGTTCTTGAGAATGCTGCGCGCCGTGCGAAACAACAACCGGTTGTGGCGCCGCATGATGAGCGCGAAGGCCTGATCGTTGCCAGCGGCCGCCAGGCCGACAAGCTCGGCATCTGAACTGGCTTCGGTCGGCACGCAGGCCGGTTGGTGTGAGGTGGTCATATCCGCTCCTGCCCATTGGATGGATCATGAGCCCATGGCGTTCCGGATTTTTTTGCCCGCCTGCCACGATATCGGTCCGCGCCACGCGGCCGGCGCTTCATCTCAACCGATCAGGCCTCGAAGGGTTTGATTAAGTGCGGGCTCAGCACCCCCTTGTGCGGGGCCTCGGCAGGGGTGATGTCAATCTCGCTCTGTCCCACGTCCTTGTTGCCCTCCCAGCCATAACCCGCGTCCGGCCCGCTCGCCGCGGTAGGTCTTTTTCATCGCCGGGTGCTGGCGTAGATCAGGATCCGCAACAGGATGATCGCCACCAAAAATGCCAGTTTGAGCTTATTGACCACCCCGCAGTGTGAAGACGCCTGCACAGTGTGCCAGCCATCATGCATGGGGGAGGAATTTACATTGTCACCTATTGGTGACTTATAATATCACCAGTCAGTGACTTATTGACGATTCAGCCCCATTTGGAGGATTCCATGCAACGCCGTTCATTTATTCGAGTGTGGGGAGGCGGCGTCATCTGCGCCGCTGTCCCCGTCGCCGTTTCACAGGCTGTGGCGCAGTCCATGCCTGCCGATGCCCCCTGGAGCGGCCCGCCTGCCGACGTGGCCGATGTCCGGCGATGGGCGCTGGCACACGCCATCCTGGCACCCAACCCGCACAACCTGCAGCCATGGCTGGTTGACCTGCGCGAGCCCAACACCATCACCTCGCACTGCGACGGGCAGCGCCTGCTCCCCCATACCGACCCCTACGGGCGCCAGATCCTGATCGGGCACGGCTGCTTCATCGAGTTGCTGGTCCTGGCCTTGGCGCAAAAGGGATACAGGGCTGAGGTTGCGCTATTTACGCAGGGCTTGCCCGGGCGCGAACTGGCGGATTTGAGCCTGCACCCAGTCGCGCGTATCACCATCCACAGCGGTGCCAGCGCCGACAGCCTGTTCGAACAGATTGGGCGTCGGCACACCCCAAAGGTGGACTTTGACAGGCAACGCCCGGTAGGGGCGGCCGCGCTGCAGACGCTGCTGGCCGTATCCACGCATGCCGATGTCCACGTCGCCGCCAGCACCGAAACGCCCCGCGTTCAGGCTCTGCGCGACCTGTGCCTGGCCGCCGCTCGCGTGGAGGTCGAGACCGAGCGGACCATGATGGAGAGCATGCGGCTGCTGCGGGTGGGGCCGGATGAAATCAATCAGCACCGGGACGGCATCAGCAACAACAGCTGGAAAGCCCGATTCGCCGTCGCCACCGGCCTGTTTGATCGCAGCCAGTTCCCCAAGCCGGGCAGCACCGTCCACCGCGAAACCATGGCGCGCTACCAGGGCCAATGTCAAAGCGCCATGGGTTTTGTCTGGGTCACCACGCCGGACAATCGGCGCATGACGCAAATACAAGCCGGGCGCGAGTTTGTCCGGTTGCAATTGGCCGGTGCACAACTGGGCCTGGGCGTTCACCCCATGAGCCAGTCGCTGCAGGAGTTTCCCGAAATGCGGCCGCATTACGAGCAGGTGCATCGTCTGCTGCTGGGCCGCGCTGCACCGCGTGACGCCAGCGAGCCCACGGTGCAGATGTTGTGCCGCCTGGGCTATCCCGCAGAAACCGTGGAACCCACGCCCCGCCGCCCCCTGGGGGCCTTCCTCACCCACTAGAGCCCGCCATGAAACACATTGCCCTGAAAACCTACTGAGCCTGCTGCAGGCAGTTGTGCCACGCGCCCGGATGCGATTTCCGCTGTGCCGATGTCGGGCGAAGGCTACGCCACGCTGAGCTGCCCTCAAGTTGGCCAGCAACTCCAGCGGTCCCTGGCGGAGCTCAGCCGTGTGGCAGCTCTGCAAAACAACAAGGCCGACACCGACGCCCTGTGGGCGATGCTGATCGGCATCCCGCCCGGCAAATTCACCGGCAATTACGAAGCCGATGTCGCTAGACTCAAGGATGAAGTCGACGCCCAGCAAGCCATCCAGGCCGCGCGGCCCTGCAATGTCCCGTAGAGGGCGCACATCCAACATGAGTTCATCCAAGACCACCGCACCGCCGCAACGCCCTGCCAACCGAGACCGCCAGGCTACCGAACAGCGCATCGTCGATGCCCTGGCAGTCGTGCTCTCGCGCGATGGGTTTGGCGGGTTGGGCGTGAACGCGGTGGCCCGTCAGGCCGGCGTGGACAAGGTGCTGATCTACCGCTACTTTGGTGGCCTGCCCGAATTGCTGGCGGCCTATGGCAAGAGCGGTGGCTTCTGGCCCAGCGCTCAGGAGCTCATGGGCAGCGGCAAAGATTCGCTGCAACTACTGCCCTCCGCGCAGCGCTATGCGGCGCTGTTTGCCCGCTTCATCGATGCGTTGCGCGCCCGACCCCTGACGCTGGAAATCCTGGCCCACGAGACCATCGAACGCAACGAACTCACGGCGATTCTGGAGGCCGAACGCGAGGCTTGGGGGACCGAACTGGCCACGCTGGCGGGCCGCGATCTGGCGCTCAAACCCGAGCAACTGCTGGGTCTGACCAACCTGCTCATTGCTGGCGTGCAATACCTGCTGATTCGCTCCCGCAAGATCCGCCATTTTGGCGCGCTGGATCTTCAGTCAGACGCAGGCTGGGATGTTCTCAAGGCCAGCATTGGGTATGCGGCCCATAGGTTGATCGACGAAGGCCCCGCTCAGTCCCAAACCGGCGCGTGACTGCCTGGGGGCATCGAGGGTCGATCCCACCCAGCCGGGGTGCGCGACAGGCGCACGGCATGTCGGACGGCGCGCAGTTGTCCAAACCCGCTGGCCGTGGATTCCAGGTAGTCGTCCAGGGGTGGTGGTGTCACGTCAAATCCGCGCGCCACACGCGGCATCTGGCGCAGCCAATGCCCTGTCTGCGCCAGGGAAACCCGCACGAGCCAGCTACCGCCTTCACGCTGCTGGCGGCGCAGGGCCACCGCAGCACCGTAGGCCATCAGATAGCCCGTGGCGTGATCCAGAATCTGCATCGGCAAGGCCTTGGGATTGGCCGTGCCTGCGGCCTGTGCCTCCGCCAGATTGAAGCCGGTGGCAGTCTGCACCAGCGAGTCAAAGCCGCGGCGCGAAGCCCAGGGCCCGGCAGCGCCGTAGGCACAAAGCGACACACAGACCAGGCCGGGGCGTTGCTGCACCAACTGCTGGGGCGACCAGCCCAGCGCGTCCAACGCCCCCGGACGATAGCCTTGCATCCACACGTGCGCCTGACCCACCAGTCGCTCCAGCGCCTGACGTCCGCCCGGTTCACGCAGGTCCACATGCGCGGAACGCTTGCCCCGGCTGGTGTCGGCGATGGCTTCGATGTTGGGCAAATGCGGACTGTTGAGCAGCATCACGTCAGCCCCGTAGGCCGCCAGGGCGCGGCCCGCCACCGGGCCGGCCAGGATGCGGGTCAGCTCTAGCACCTTGACGCCCTGCAACGGACGGTCGTCCGCCGCCAGTGCGGGCAAGGTCAGTGGTGGCGCATCACCGATGCGCTCGATGGTGAACCAGGGCATGGCAGCCACCGCCTGCCCCTGAGGGTGGGCATCCCATTGTTCGAAACTGCGCAGGGCTGCCACAACCAGACCGCGCTGCGCGGCGGCGGCCTCAAAGTCTTCAGCGCTCCAACTCAACAGGGCCTGCTCGGCCTGCGCCCGCGTGGCCGTCGCGGGGTCCAGCCCCAGCAGCCGCAGTGCGCCGTCGCGATGGTGAGCGAAATTGGCATGGATGCGCACCCAACCATCGGCACACCGGTACAGGCCCGAAAACGGGTCCCACAGATCAGGCACACGGCCGTCCACGCTGAACCAGGTGGTGCATTCCAGCGCCGCGTGCAGCATGTCCAGCGCCACGCGCTGCCGCGCCTGTCCGCGCTCATGCCCGAATTCGCACGCCGCCAGGGCCGCTGCGGCCATGCTGCTTTGCGCGGCGGTCCCCACGGCGAAGGACGATGGCAGCACCGGGTCGGAACCCGACAAGTCCGCCTGGTCGAGTGCCGCCAGGGGCATCTGCCCCAGCGCCCACAAGTCGCTCAAGGCTGCGCGCGCGCCCATGACCTTGCCCGATCAGGTCAGGGTCACGCCGGTCTTGCTTTGCAGCTCTTCACGCGTCACGCCCGGCGCCGTCTCCACGACCTTCAGGCCATGCGGCGTGACGTCCATGACGGCCAGGTCGGTGATGATGCGGTCCACCACGCCCACGCCGGTCAGCGGCAGGGTGCACTGGGGCAGGATCTTGAGGTCGAAAGTGCCATCCTTTTTCCTGGCGACATGTTCCATGAGGACGACCACGCTCTTGACGCCGGCCACCAGGTCCATGGCACCCCCCATGCCCTTGACCATCTTGCCGGGAATCATCCAGTTGGCCAGGTCGCCCTTGGCGCTGACTTGCATGGCGCCCAGGATGGACAGGTTGATCTTGCCGCCGCGAATCATGGCAAAGCTGTCGTGGCTACCGAAGATGCTGGAACCGGCGATGGTGGTGACGGTCTGCTTGCCAGCGTTGATGAGGTCGGCATCGACCTCGTCCTCGGTCGGGAACGGGCCGATGCCCAGCATGCCGTTTTCGCTCTGCAGCCAGACCTCGATGTCCCGCGGGACATGGTTGGCCACCAATGTCGGGATGCCGATGCCCAGGTTGACATAGAAGCCGTCCTGCAGTTCCTTCGCGGCGCGTGCCGCCATTTGGTCTTGAGTCCAGGCCATGATTCACACCCCCGCCTTTTCAGTGATGGTCCGTTTTTCGATGCGCTTTTCCGGGTTCGGGTTGTGCACAAGGCGGTGCACGTAGATGCCCGGCAGATGGACGTGGTCCGGATGCATGGCCCCGGTTTCGACGATTTCCTCGACCTCGACCACGCAGATTCTGCCCGCCATGGCCACCGCCGGATTGAAGTTGCGCGCCGTATAGCGGAATTGCAAATTGCCCGACTTGTCGGCTCGGTGGGCTTTGACCAGCGATACCGCGGGAACCAGCGAGCGTTCCATGACGTAGGTCTTGCCGTCGAATTCGCGCAATTCCTTGCCTTCGGCCACGATGGTGCCGACGCCAGTGCGGGTGAAGAAGGCTGGAATGCCGGCGCCACCGGCGCGCAGTTTCTCTGCCAGCGTGCCTTGTGGGGTGAACTCGAGCTCGAGTTCACCGGCCAGGTACTGGCGTTCGAACTCTTTGTTTTCGCCCACATAGGACGAGATCATTTTCTTGATCTGGCGTGTTTCCAGCAGCTTGCCGAGGCCAAAACCGTCGACCCCGGCGTTGTTCGAGATGACAGTGAGGTTCTTGACGCCGGAGTCGCGCAGCGCGTCGATCAGTGCCTCGGGGATGCCGCACAGGCCGAAGCCACCGACGGCCAAGAGCTGGCCGTCGGCGACGATGCCATCGAGGGCGGCGGCGGCGCTGGGGTAGAGCTTGTTCACACAGGTCTCCTGAAAATCGAAGCCCAGACGATACTACGTAGCGGCATACGTAGTAATTCGTAATGGTGAATCCCAAGGACAGGAAGCGATCGATGGACATCGACTACAGGCTGGCGTTCGACCTGGCCCCCCTCGGACTGGTGCTCTCGCGCAACCGCATGATCGTGGACTGCAACCAGCGCCTGTGCGAGATGTTCGGTGCCACACGCGAGCAGCTCGCGGGCCAGAGTTTCCAGGTTCTCTATCCCAGCGCCGATGAGTACGAGCGCACGGGCGCGCGCATCGCGCCCCTGTTGAATGCGCAAGGTGTCTATGCCGATGACCGGATCATGAAGCGGGTCGGTGGCCGCTTCGCGGGTGAACCCTTCTGGTGCCATGTGGCCGGGCGGGCGCTCAACCGCGACGCACCCCATGAATCAGGTATCTGGAGCTTTGAGGACCTGTCGTCGCGGCGCCTGGTGAAGGCCGTGCTCACGCCGCGCGAGCGCGAGGTGGCGGCGTACCTGATGGACGGCCTGACAGCCAAGGAAACCGGCCGGGCGCTTGGCATCAGCCACCGCACCGTGGAAATCTACCGTGCCCGTCTGATGCGCAAATACAGGGCCAGCACGGTCGCTGACCTGGTGCACCGCCTTCTGGCAGGGAGCACGGATTGAATTTCATCAAATTTGATAGCAAACAATCATTATTTGACGATGGAAAATGGCAAAAAACGTCAAAAATATTCGCCATCCCCGGCAGCAGCGGACCACGGACGAGGGCGACTGGATAAGATGCGTCATCCCGCCCCAGCTTTCCATCGCCTCCAGGAGACACCATGAGCCGCTATCCTTTTCCCGACATCAACGATTTGCCCGAGGACATCAAGGCCCGCGTGCTGGAAGTGCAGGCCAAATCCGGCTTCGTGCCGAACGTGTTTCTGGCTTTCGCGCGGCGTCCTGCCGAATGGCGAGCCTTTTTTGCCTACCACGATGCCCTGATGCTCAAGGAGGACTCGGGTCTGAGCAAGGGTGACCGGGAAATGATCGTCACCGCCACCAGCGCGGCGAACCACTGCCTGTACTGCGTGGTGGCGCACGGCGCCATCCTGCGCATTTACGAGAAGAAGCCGCTGGTGGCCGACCAGGTGGCCGTCAACTACCGCAAGGCCGACATCAGCCCGCGTCAGCGCGCCATGCTGGACTTCGCCATGAAGGTCTGCCTGCATTCGGACGAGATCAACGACGACGACTTTGCCGCGCTGCACGCGCACGGTTTCAGCGACGAGGACGCCTGGGACATCGCCGCCATCACCGCGTTCTTCGGCTTGTCCAACCGCATGGCCTCGTTCAGCCACATGATGCCCAATCCGGAGTTCTATCTGATGGGGCGCGTACCCCGGCAGAAGTAGGCCACGTTCTCGCTCCGAAGGGCGCCGCCGTGAAGGATGCGCGGGTCAGTTTCCGTCACTCCGCCCCCGCGCCGATTCATCGATCCGGTGTATCCGCATTGCAGAGGGCGTTAGGCGGTGGCCGGTGCGCTGCGGCTACTGCGGCAGGCCCCGGACGATGTCCTCCGACACCGCCCACAGCCGGCGTGCCAGTTCCGCATCCTGCGCGTCCCTGCGCGGCGCCTTGATGTTGCAGTCCGCAAGGTACTGACCGGCCAGCGGCAGCGCCTTGGGGTGCACGGCGGCAAACACCTCCGTCGCCGCGCCCTGCGGCACGGTCTTGAGCAGCAGCGGCCCGATGAGGGCCAGCGCCGTCTGGACCAGGCCCCCCATGCTGCGTGCAAGGTTTGTGCGTATCACGCCGGGGTGCACCGCGTAGGCCGTGCGCCGGGTGCCGGCAAAGCGGCGTTGCAGTTCCTTCGCGAACAGCAGGTTGGCGAACTTGGATTGCCCATAGTTGGCCCACGGGCTGTAGCCGCGTTCGCCCGTCAGGTTGTCGAACTGGATGCCCCCCTTGGGCGCCTGACCGTGGGCCGCGCTGCTGAGCATCACCACCCGGCCGTCGTCGGTCAGCGCGTCCAGCAGCCCGGTCACCAGCATGAAGTGGCCAATGTGGTTGGTGAAAAACTGCAGCTCGTACCCGTGCGCCTGCTGCAGGGTGGGCAGGGCCATGATGCCCGCGTTGCAGATGATCGCGTCCAGCCGATGGCCGTCTGCCCGGACCTGCGCCACGCAGGCGCGCACGGACGCGGGGTCCGACAGCTCGCAGGCATAGCCCATGCCGGGGTTGGGCAGCTTCGTGCAGGACCGGACCGCGCCTTCCCGGGTGCGCGCCGTGCCTAGCACGCGGGCCCCGCGCAACGACAAGATCCGGCACGCTTCCGCGCCCAGGCCCGAGGTGCAGCCGGTGACCAGAATGGTTTTTCCCTGCAGGGACAACCCCTCGGTCACCTGCTCCGCAGTCGAGGCATGCCCGAATC
>JAEWVY010000426.1 GCA_023396625.1 Pseudomonadota bacterium
GCATCACTCGGATGATGCCGTTGAGCGGCGCCACGTCGTTCGTGCCGTAGACCGCTCTCATTCGGCCGGCTGTGAGGAACAGGATCGATTTCACAAAGGCATTGCTCACCACATAGAGCACCACGCCATAGGCGGCCGCCTTGCCTACGGACAGACCCAGGGCAATCACCCCCGAGGAACTGATGGCGGCGTAGGCGATCAGTCTCTTGTAGTTCCTGCTGGCCATGACCTGGATGGCCGCGACCACCAGGGAAAGATAACCCATGACGAGCAATTCCTGTGCCACGAAGCTCGTGTTCAGAGGCTGGACCACCTGGAGTACCCGAAACACGGCCACCATGCTTAGATTGAACTGCACGGCCGAGAGCAACACGCTGGTGCTGGTGGGGGCGGTCTCATAGGTTTCAGGCAGCCAGCTGTAGAGTGGTGCGAGGCCCAGCTTGCCGCCGAGGCCAAAGAGAATGAACGCCAGCCCCAGCCGTTGCCAACCATCGCCACCGGACGTGAGTGCGTGACTGAGTTGGTCGATTTCAAAACTCAGATCGACGCCGCGCAACTGTGCGGATTGCTCCAGGCACATGAAGCCCATGAACGTGATGGACAGCGTCATCGAGGAATAGAGCAAATAACGCCAGGCAACCCCCCGCGGCGAAGCGGCCTGGCCTCGGGCCACCAGTGGCGCGGCGCAAACCGTGCTGATCTCGAGCAAGGCCCACAACAGGATGAAATGGTTGCTCAGGATGCCCAGATTCACGACAACCATGAACAGCAGCATGAGCGCGGCGCGCCGTCCGATGTCACGTGCCAGCGTGGCCGATGCGCGAACGGTCGACCAAAGGTACACGCTGATTCCCAGGAACACGGTGTTCACGAGCAGCACGAACAAGAGCGATGTGGCGTCGAGGACCAGCAACCGTCCGAAGAAATGACGTGGCAGTGCCGCGAGGGGCTGGGTCATGAACACGCTGACACACGCCAGCCATGTCAGCAATGCCAGGAACATCAGCGCCGGAGCCACGCGGTCCCGCGATGCTGGCCGTTGACGCTCTTCTGGTGCAACCGTTGCGCCGGGCGGGACATGGGGCAAAGATGACGGGTTCACGCTTGGTTCTCCGTAGCCTCTTCTATGTCACCCCCTGCACTGGCTTCCGATGTGCCCACGAGCCAGCAACCCATGGCGACGGTCAGCACATACACACCGGTGACGGCGAGGTGTACCGGTAAAGGCCAGGGCACCGCAGACTGGGTTTCGAACAAAGCCAGTGCATTTTCCATCAACAGCACGGCGATCAACTGCGCACTGGGTCGTGGATTCGTGGCGAGGATCATGAACGCGATGGTGGTGGTCGAGGCCACCACGCCGAGCGTCAGCGCGCGTGCATCCGCGCGCGCGCCGTCGCCAAACTTGAATGCAAGTATCACCGCCGCAATGGCGATGCCCCAGACGAACAGGTTCGAAGGCATCAATTCCGTGTGGGCAGAACTTGACTGCGCCAGGGCTCGACGCAGCAACGTGGGAGCCAGCCAGGCGCGCACGATCAGCACTTCGAGGCCCGCCGTGGCCGCATGGCTGCTCAGCGTCTCATGTTGCGTCAGTGTGATCCAGCCCAAAGCCAGGGCCTGCAGGCTCAACCACGTCGGCGCCTGGCCTACCCGGGCAAAAAAAGCGGGGATGACCGTTGCGATCAAGCAGAGGATCAATGGCAGCGTCATCGCTGGACTCCTCCGACCCCGACCAGAACCATGGCCACGATGCTGGCGGCGGAACCCAGCCACACATATCGCGGCAGCCAGCGCATCGGCAGTCTCGCTGTCAGTGATTCAACGCAGCCCACCACCACGGCGACCACGATCAACAGGGTCAGCGACATTGCAACAGCGGCACCGGGTCTGGCATGCGGGTCGAAAGGGTTGAGCAAGGCGGCGATCAGACCGGCATACAGGGTCATCTTCAATGCGGAGGCATACTGCATGGCTGCCAGGAGCGGCCCACTGTGATCCAGGATCATGACCTCGTGAATCATGGTCAATTCAAGGTGCGTGGAGGGGTCGTCCACCGGCACGCGTGCCGCCTCGGTTTGCAGCAGGATCAGCAGGGTCAGCACCAGAGGAGCCACGATCAACGCGAATGCATCCGAGCGATGCAGTTGCCCAATGAGATCGGCGAAACTGGTATGGCCGGTGGACGTGCCTGCGGTGGCGATCAGTAGAAACAGCGCTGTTTCGGCATAGGTCGAAAATGCAGCCTCCCGGGCCGTGCCCATGCCTTCGAAAGAACTGCCCACCTCCATGGCCGAAATCATGAGCAGAATGCGCGCCAGACCCAGGGTGTAGGCCACGACGATGAAGTCGTGCGAAAACTGAAGCGGTGCAAACGAGCCGAGCAGCGGGGTCATGCTGGCGGCCACCAGTGTGGCGACCAGCACCCCCTGCGCGCCGACGCGAAACAATGGGCTGGCGGTGCGGCTGATGACCGGGTGCTTGCCCAGGAGTCGCCGCAGATCCCAGACCGACTGGAGCAGTCGCGGGCCTTTTCGCCCAGCCCACCAGGACTTGGTCCGGTTCACCAGTCCCACCATCAGGAAAGGCATACCCAGCGAGAGCATCCAGTGAACGGCGGTCAGGGTGTACTTCATGGCAAGGTGCCCTCGGCCAAGACGACGAGAGCCGCGATCAGCATGATGGCGGCCAGGCCGACCGAGAAGGCCAGTCGCGGACTGTCTTCCTGCATCCGACGCGACAGGTGGGTGGCGGAGTCGTCGCCCTGGCCAATCACCGCATAGAGCCGCCGCTCCACGGCATCAACGCAGTCGGTCACGACATAGGCGTCTTTCGGAAAATATCCGACTGGTGCCTTCTGCCTTTTCAGCACCGTCACGACGCTGCTCAAGCGGGACATGAAGTCGATCGAGAAACTGCTGCCCGTGTATTGCATGCGGGGCGTTGCGGCTGTGTAACCGCAGCCCCAGGTGCTGCTTGCCTTGAATTTCTTCATTGTCGCGAGCCACGACACCAGCAGCCAGATCCCGGCCAGCGCGCCGGAAATGAGACCGATACGGGTGAGCGTCCCAGAGATTTCGTGCAAGGGCTGCATGGCGACATTGTTTGCGCCCGTTCCGAGGAACAAACCCACGGGCTGAGTCACAAGGAGCAGCCCCAGCACCGGCACGATCCCGAACAGCACCGTTCCCAGGACATGAATCCCCATGGGGGCGAGCATCCAAACGCTGGCCTCGCGGGTGTCGGGAAGACTGTTGTCACGCGCCTGTCCCAGGAAAATAACGCCGAAAGCCCGAGTGATGCTCAGGGCTGAGACGGCACCCACGAAGGCCAGCGCGGCCGCGACAAGCCCCAGGATCAATTTCGGCCAGGTGCCCGGAGGGTTGTGACTGAACAGGCCCGAATAGATGAGGAATTCACTCGTGAATCCGTTGAGCGGAGGCAGGGCCGAGATCGCGATGCCGCCGACGAGAAAGCTCACCGTGGTGAGGGGCATGAGTCTGGCCAGGCCGCCGAGTCGCTCCATGTCGATCACGTGCTTGACCTGATAGACACAGCCGGCGGCGTAGAAAAGCTGACACTTGAAGAAGGCGTGATTGAGCACATGCAGCAGGCCGCCGCCGAAGCCCAGCGCGACCAACGAGGGGAGGTTCCAGCTTAGGCCCAGGCAGCCGACGCCAAAACCGATCCCGGCAACCCCCACGTTTTCGGTCGACGAATAGCCCAGAAGGCGCTTCAGATCCCGCTGGCCCACCGTATAGAGCGCACCCACCACCGCCGAGGTGACTGAGAAGGCAATCAGGAACCAGCCCATCCACTCGTCCGGTTTGCCTGAAATGAACAGAAAGCGCGCAAGCGCATACAGTCCGGCCTTGTGAATGACGCCGGACATCAGCGCCGATACGTGGGCGGGCGCCGCGGCGTGGGCACGCGGCAGCCAGGAGTGGAAAGGGAAAAAAGCGGATTTCAACCCGAAGCTGGTGACCAAGAGCAGGAAAACGGTGTTGCGTACGGCACCCGGGTGGTGCGTCATCCAGGCACCGAAATCGTCCAGAAACCATGATTGACTCTGGGTGTACAGGATCATCACGGCTGCCATCAGAAAAATCAGCCCGACGTGCGTGGAGACGAGGTAGTTGAACCCGGCGAAGCGAACCTTTTGGTTGGTGTAATCCCATATCACGAGAAGCCAGGCCGCCAGGGCGGCCATTTCCCAGCCAAACAGAAAGGTGATGGCATGCTCCCCGGTGTAGACCAGAAGGAAAGACAGCGAGACCATGTTGAGCAGCGCGAAGTGCACGCCGATGTGCCGCGGACTGTTGAAGTACTTGCGCAGATAACCCACGGCGTACACGCTGCCCAGCAGCGTCATGGGCACGGACCAGCTCAGGAAGAACGCGCCCAGTGGATCCAGCCTGAAATGCACCGCTCCGACTGGGTATGCCCAAGGCATTTCGAAAACCGCATGCGGTCCCCCGGCAAGAACCGGAATCACGTCGTGGAGAACCAGCAACGTTGCCAGACCCTGTGAAAGCAGGCCCAGACCAGCCCGCACGGCATTGCGTGCCGGCAGCAGGCTGAGGCCGGCACCGAGCAGGAGCACCAGCGTCGCGGCAATGAGCCCGTTCATGAGGGAAGACGACGCCGGTGCGCGCCAGGGCAAAAAATGGGAAAGCGAGAGAAAAGCAACATCAGGACTCCGTCAGTCGTTCGAACACCCCAGGGGTCAAACGGCTGATGGAGGCCCGCAGTGACGCAATCGCATGCCGAACTGTCTGCGTCGGGAGGGGCGCAAGTTCGCCGGGTCTGCGTTCGGAGTGGGTCCGCGTGTCATGACATTGCGATTTTACGCATCAGCGCACGCGCATACCTGGCTGGGCGCCAGGCTGGGGCTCCAGGATATGGATGCCGGGATGGGCTTTCTCGTCGGCATGGCTGGCAGCGAGCACCATGCCTTCGCTGATCCCGAATTTCATTTTGCGCGGCGCCAGATTCGCGACCATCACGGTGTATTTGCCGATCAGATCTTCGGGCTTGTAGGCGCTGGCGATACCACTGAACACGTTGCGGTGCCGGTTCTCGCCCACATCGAGTGTCAGGCGCAGCAGCTTGGTCGATCCCTCGACAGGTTCGCAATTGACGATTCGCGCGATGCGCAAGTCGACTTTCGCGAAGTCGTCGATGGAAATGGCGCTGGCGATCGGCTCGCCTCCGGGAGCAACGCTTTCCGGCTCGGCGGTGGCGGGTGGCTCGAACAAGGCATCGAGCTGTTTCACGTCCACGCGCTGCATCAGGTGCTTGTATTCGCCGATGGCATGACCGGGGCCCAGTGACTCACGCGCGTGCTGGAACGTAAGGGGGGCCACGTTCAGGAAGGTTTCGACCTCGGTGGCCAGGGCCGGCAAGACGGGCTTGAGCAGCAGCGTCAACAGGCGGAAAGCCTCGATGCAGGTCGAGCATACGTCGTGAAGACGGGTGTCCATGCCTGGCTGCTTTGCCAGTTCCCAGGGCTTGTTCTGGTCCACGTACTCATTGACGCGGTCGGCCAGGAGCATGATCTCGCGCAGTGCCTTGGCGAATTCACGCTCGGCGTACAGTTCGGCAATGGCAGGCACGGTGTCGCGCAAGTGCTCCAGCAACGCGTCGCCATCGGCCGAGATGGCCCCGAGCCGACCATCGAAGCGCTTGCTCACAAAACCTGCGGCCCGCGACGCGATGTTGATGTATTTCCCGATGAGGTCTGCGTTGACGCGGGCCAGGAAGTCGTCCCGGTTGAAGTCGATGTCTTCGTTGCGGCTGTTGAGCTTGGCGGCCAGGTAGTAGCGCAACCATTCGGGGTTCATGCCCAGCCGCAGATACTTCAGCGGGTCAAGGCCGGTGCCCCGGCTCTTGCTCATCTTTTCGCCATTGTTGACCGTGAGGAATCCGTGCACGAATACCTTGGTGGGCGTCTTGCGGCCGCTGAAATGCAGCGTGGCCGGCCAGAACAGCGTATGAAAGTACGTGATGTCCTTGCCAATGAAATGGTACTGCTCCACGGCAGGGTCGTTCACGAAAGCCTCGTAGTCGCGACCGATCTTGGTGAAATGGTTTTTCAGCGACGCGAGATAGCCAATGGGGGCGTCGAGCCAGACGTAGAAATACTTTCCGGGCGCGTCGGGAATCTCGATGCCGAAGTAGGGGGCGTCGCGACTGATGTCCCAGTCGCTGAGGCTGCTGCGACCTTCGTCATCTTTGGCAAACCATTCCCGGATCTTGTTGAGTACTTCGGGTTGTAGCCGGCCCGGATCGCTGGTCCAGGCTTCGAGAAACTCACTGCAACGGGGATCGGAGAGCTTGAAAAAGTAGTGTTCCGAACTGCGGAGTACCGGCGTGGCGCCCGACAGGGCCGAATAGGGTTGGCGCAGTTCGGTGGGCGTGTAGACGGCGCCGCAGACTTCGCAGCTGTCGCCGTACTGGTCCTTCGCACCGCATTTTGGGCATTCGCCCTTGATGAAGCGGTCAGGCAGGAACATGCCTTTCTCAGGGTCAAAAAACTGCTCGATGGTCCGCGTGACGATCAGGCCGTTCGCGCGGAGATCACGGTAGATTGCCTGGGCTAGCTCATGGTTCTCGCGACCATCGGTCGAGTGCCAGTTATCGAAAGACAGGTGAAACCCGTCGAGGTAGGGCTTGCGCCCAGCGGCGATGTCGGCCACGAATTGCTGGGGCGTCTTGCCCGCCTTTTCGGCCGCAATCATGATGGGGGCCCCATGGGCATCGTCTGCACAGACGAAATACACCACGTGGCCCTGCATGCGCTGAAACCGCACCCAGATGTCCGCTTGGATGTATTCCATGATGTGGCCGACGTGGAAGTGGCCATTGGCATACGGCAGCGCGGTGGTGACGAACAGCTGGCGCGGGGCAGGCGAGGCGGGCATGGCGAGTCTGGTGTGGGGGTAATCCATGATTTTATGGCTTGTCGCTACACTGCGCGGCATCCGTCTCTCGCTCGAAAGATTCCCCATGGCCACTCCCGACCAGCTGCTACAAACTCTGCAAACCGTTGTCGATCCCAATACCGGCAAAGATTTCGTGACCTCCCGGGCCTTGAAAAATCTTCAGGTATCAGGGGGAGAGGTGTCCTTTGACGTGGAGTTGGGCTATCCCGCCAAGAGCCAGATTCCCGCGCTGCGTCGCGCCCTGATTGCGGCGGCCCGAAGTGTGCCCGGTGTGGACAACGTGTCCGTCAACATGACGCAGGTCATCGTGGCCCACGCGGCGCAACGAGGTGTTGCGTTGCTGCCGCAGGTCAAGAACATCATCGCCGTGGCATCTGGCAAGGGTGGCGTCGGCAAGAGCACCACGGCGGCCAATCTCGCGCTGGCCCTGGCCGCGGAGGGAGCCAGCGTGGGGTTGCTCGACGCCGACATATACGGCCCTAGCCAACCCATGATGATGGGAATCGAGGGACGGCCACAGAGCACGGATGGCCAGACCATGGAACCAATGGAAAATCACGGCATACAGGTCATGTCCATTGGCTTTCTGGTGGACAAGGACGAGGCCATGATCTGGCGTGGTCCGATGGCCACGCAGGCACTCGAACAGTTGCTGCGCCAGACCCACTGGAAAAACCTCGACTACCTGATCGTGGACATGCCCCCGGGCACGGGAGACATTCAGCTCACGCTGTCGCAGCGCGTACCGATCACCGGCGCGGTCATTGTCACCACTCCCCAGGACATCGCGCTGCTCGACGCGCGCAAGGGCATCCGCATGTTCGAGAAGGTGGGTGTGCCCATTCTCGGCATTGTCGAAAACATGGCTGCCTATTGCTGCCCGAACTGCGGTCACGTGGAGCACATCTTTGGCGCCGACGGCGGAAAGAAGATGGCGACGGAGCTCAGCGTGGACTACCTTGGCGCATTGCCGCTGACGCTGCAAATCAGGCAGCAGGCGGACAGTGGCAAACCCACGGTGATCGCCGACCCGGACGGCGAGGTGGCGGCGATCTACAAGACGGTGGCGCGCCAGGTGGCCGTGAAGATTGCGGCCAAGGCCAAGGATTTTTCGAGCAAGTTTCCCTCGATCAAGATATCGAAGGACACCTGAGGTCGAAGGACACCTGGGGTCGAGATGATGGCGCGGCGACCTCGCGGGCGCTTTCCGATGTACGGCAAGCTCATTTGCCTGATGCTGACGGCCATGGGCGCCCAGAACGTCGCTGGGGATGGCGGCCAACTTGAAGCCGTGCTTCCCTCGGGTTGGAGGCTTATTCAGCGGGTCCAGGGCCACTTGGGCAAGGACAGGACTGTGGCCTTGGTTGAGCTGATCGAGGCGGACCAACCGGCCAAAAAGCCGGACACACAGGTGGACAACTCCTCGATTCCGGAACATGCCAACCCTCGGCGTTTGCGAATTGCGTATGTGGCTCAAGAAGGAATGGGCGAGGTCGTGCGTGAGGATCTTGCTTTTCCGAGCCAGACGATCTCAGGGGATCCCTGTTCGGTTCGTCAGTTGAACACGCTCTCGTTGGACAATCATCGCCTCGTGGTTTCGATTCATTATGAACAGGCCTGCGGCAGCGGGTCCGGTGGCGACGGCGTGTTCAGTTTTGTGCTTGTGGGAGGACGACTTCGACTGGAGGTTTTCGAGGCTGTCAGCGCGTCCAGAGACGGCGACAGGCACCTTCGCCTCGACTATGGGCGAGGGGTGTTGACGCGCACCAACGATGCACCGGAATTTGACGCGCCCGTCGTCAGGCGGGTCCGGCTGCCCAAGCCTGTTCAGTTGCCACTCATCACGACAGTATCCCTGACCCGGTGCCCGCCGCCGCTGGCGGATCGTCCCTTGCCCGACTGCCGGTAGATCCGGTCTGTGCGGGAAGGAGGCGAGCCGATTCCAGCCGACACGGAGCGGGTCGTCGAACAGGGTGTCATTCGATGACGTGGGCTCAATGGCTGCCGGCTTCGCGCTCGCGCAGCCGAAAGCGTTGGATTTTTCCCGTTGCCGTTTTGGGCAGTTCGTGCACAAATTCCACGAAGCGAGGGTACTTGTAGGGGGCAAGATGTGTCTTGCAAAAAGCCTTGACCTGTTCTTCGTCCAGACTCTGGTGGGGCTTCAGCACGACAAAGGCCTTGGTCCTGACCAGACCATCGGCGTCCTGTTTGCCGATGACCGCAGCCTCCAGTATGGCCGGATGTTGTGCCAGCGTGGCCTCCACTTCGAACGGCGACACATAGATGCCGCTGACCTTGAGCATGTCGTCGTTGCGGCCGGCATAGGTGTAGTAGCCGTCGGCGCTGCAAGCATACTTGTCGCCGCTGCGTGTCCATTCGCCCTGAAACGTCTCACGGGATTTTGCCCGGTTGTTCCAATACATCAGCGCGGCACTGGGGCCCTTGATGTACAGATCGCCGATCTCGTCGCAGCGGGTCAGTGGCATGCCGTTTTCGTCGCGCAGTTGCACTTCATAGCCTGGCACGGGCCGTCCGGTGCTGCCATAGCGGACTTCGCCGGGCCGGTTGGACAGGAAAATGTGCAGCATTTCGGTGGAACCGATGCCGTCGATGATGTCGCAGCCGAAATGCGCCTTCCACCTTTCGCCGATTTCCCGTGGCAATGCTTCGCCCGCCGAAGAGCACAGACGCAGGGCCACCTGGTCCCGAGAGGGCAGGTCCGGACTGGCCAGCATGCCGGCGTAGCCTGTGGGCGCGCCATAGAACACGGTCGGCCGATGTTCGACCAAGCGCTGGAAAACCGCCTGTGGCGTCGGCCGCTCGGCCATCAATACTACGGTGGCACCCACGCTGAGCGGAAAGCTCAGCGCATTGCCCAGTCCGTAGGCGAAGAACAGCTTGGCGGCAGAAAACACGGTGTCGCTTTCGCGCAGGCCCAGGACCCCCTTCCCATAGAGTTCGGCGGTCCAGTGCAGGTTGGCCTGGGTGTGCACTGTGCCCTTGGGCTGTCCGGTGGAGCCTGACGAATACAGCCAGAATGCGGGCTCGTCGCCATGGGTGTCCGCGGGTCGGGGCAGGGGTGGATGGGCCGACAGCAATGCGTCGAAGGCGATGGCCCCCTCTGGCAGGGCCTCGTTTCCACGCGAGACAACGAGGTGACCGATTTCCGTGTTCGCCTGTGCGATGCCATCCACGCCCGGCGCCTTCAAGGCGGCCTGCAGCGCAGGCAGCAGGGCACCCGAGACCAACGCGGCCTGAGCGCGGCTGTCACGCAGCATGAAAGCGTAGTCGGCGGGAGTCAGCAACGTGTTGACGGCAACAGGCACGATACCTGCATACAGGGCTCCCAGAAAGGCCACGGGCCAGTCGCAACAGTCATGCATCAACAGCAGCACGCGGTCTTCCCGGCGCAGGCCCAGTCCACGCAGGCCGGCGGCGCAGCGGCGAATGGCCTCGGCGAGCGCGCCGTAGGTCAATGCACCGAGGTCGTCGATCACCGCGATTTTCTCTGGGCGTGTCGCCGCCTGATCGACCAGATACGCGGCGAAATTGAAGCGTTCTGTCGGGGACGTGTCCGCGGCGGGGCCGGGATGGGTGGGCATGAGCGAGTCTCCGTGTCGTGGGCCACGCAAGAACTCAGCAGGGACAGCGCCCCTGCATTGCTCTTTCCGCAGGCCCATGGTGAAATGCACTATTGTGCGTATGACCATAACGTGCATTAAAGTGCATGTCAATCCGAATGAACCAATGGATGAATTGATCGGGTGGGATGAGCGCGGGGAGAAAAGGCGCGCCCAGCCTGCGGGCACACCGCGGCAGCCGTTTCTCATGGCCCTTGGAGAGCGTGTACGCATCTTGCGCTCACGTCGCGGGATGACGCGCAAGGCGGTCGCGCAAGCGGCCGGTGTGTCGGAGCGGCATCTGGCCAATCTGGAATACGGCACGGGCAATGCGTCCATCCTCGTGCTGCTCCAGGTGGCCCAAGCCTTGCATTGCACGCTGGCCGAATTGCTGGGCGATGTGACCACCACCTCGCCGGAATGGCTGCTCATCAGGGAACTGCTCGAGCATCGGGGAGAGGCGGACCTGCGGCGCGCCCGGCTTGCGCTGGCAGGGCTGTTTGGCACGGTGGGTTCCGAAAAAACGCGGATGACGCGCATCGCGCTCATTGGCTTGCGTGGCGCAGGCAAATCGGCGCTTGGACAACGACTGGCTCAAGACCTGGGCTATGCCTTCATCGAGTTGAGTCGGGAAATCGAAAAATTCGCGGGCTGTGGGATCAGCGAAATCCACAACCTTTATGGTGCGCAGGCCTATCGTCGCTATGAGCGCCGCGCGCTGGAGGAGGCGATCCAGATCTACCCCGAGGTGGTGATTGCCACGCCTGGGGGGTTGGTGTCTGATGCGGCCAATTTCAATCTCCTGCTGTCGCATTGCTACACCGTCTGGTTGCAGGCCGAGCCCGAGGATCACATGGCGCGCGTGGCAGCCCAGGGTGATCTGCGCCCAATGGCCGCGAGCCGGGAGGCGATGGAAGATCTCAAACGGATACTCGAGGGCCGCCGGGCCTTCTATTCCAAAGCGGACCTGTGTTTCGACACCAGTGCCCACTCGCTCGACGAAGCCTTTGTCGCCTTGCGAGGCCGGTTGCGAACAGAGCTCGGCATGCTGAAATGAGCTTGAATTTTGTGCATCAAAATTCATTCATCTGCGGGCTTGACAGTCTGGAAACATGCACTATGATGCATGAACTCGCAGCATGGAACGACGGCATCGGCGCGTTCAGCCGCCATGTTGCGCCGTGTCTTGCCAGGAGAAAGCATGCCCATCAGCCCCTGTGTCGACTACCGAACCCATCCCGCGTTGTATCGGCACGTGCAACTGACTTTCGACGGTGCCATTGCCACACTTGCGCTGGCCATCGATGAGGACGCGGGTATCCGCCCGGGCTATAAGCTCAAGCTCAACAGCTATGACCTGGGGGTGGACATCGAGTTGTACGATGCCCTGCAGCGCATCCGATTCGAACATCCCGAAGTTCGAGCCGTGGTGGTGACCAGTCTCAGGGACCGCGTATTCTGCTCGGGTGCGAACATCTTCATGCTGGGCTTGTCCAGCCACGCCTGGAAGGTGAATTTCTGCAAGTTCACCAATGAAACGCGCAATGGCATCGAGGATGCCAGCCGCCATTCGGGATTGAGATTCGTCGCGGCGATCAATGGCGCCTGCGCCGGGGGCGGCTACGAACTGGCCCTGGCGTGCGACGACATTGTGCTGATCGACGACCGGTCGTCATCCGTTTCATTGCCCGAGGTGCCCCTGCTGGGCGTATTGCCAGGCACCGGGGGGTTGACCCGCGTGACCGACAAGCGCCATGTACGCCATGACTTGGCGGATGTTTTTTGCACCACCTCGGAAGGGGTGCGTGGCCAGAAGGCCCTGGCCTGGCGGCTGGTGGATGCGATCGCCCGGCCTCAACAGTTCCAGCAGGCGGTGCGCGAACGCGCAGAGCGGCTTGCAGCGCAGAGCGACCGGCCGGCGCATGCCCGTGGCGTGACGCTCGTGCCGCTGGAGCGAGAGGAAACAGCGCAGGGACTGAGATATCGGCACGTGGACGTGACCATTGACCGGGACCGGCGGATGGCGACCTTGACTGTCAGGGGCCCCGGAGTCGGGGAGCCGACGGACATCGACCGGATCGAGGCGATGGGAGCCCACTGGTGGCCCCTGCAAATGGCGCGGGAACTCGACGATGCCATTCTGCATCTGCGCACCAACGAACTCGACATCGGGATCTGGGTTCTCCGGACCGAAGGGGAGGCCGAGGCCGTGCTGGCCGCCGATGCGGCGATGCTGGCGCATCGCACGCACTGGTTCGTGCGTGAAACCATTGGCATGCTTCGCCGCACCCTGGCGCGTCTGGATGTTTCTTCCCGTAGCCTGTTTGCCCTGATTGAGCCCGGCTCGTGTTTTGCCGGCACGCTGGCCGAGCTGGCCTTCTGCGCTGACCGTGCCTACATGCTGGCGCTGCCCGATGACACCGCAGCCGCGCCGAGGTTGACGCTCGGGGAGATGAATTTTGGCATGCTGCCGATGGTGAACGATCAGTCCCGGCTGCAGCGGCGTTTCTACGAGGAGGAGCCCGCAATGGCGGCGGCCCGTGCCGCGATCGGCCAACCGCTCGACGCCGATGCCGCGCTGGCGCTGGGGCTGGTGACTTTCGCGCCTGACGATATCGACTGGGCCGATGAAGTCCGCCTCGCCATCGAGGAGCGTGCCGCCATGTCGCCCGATGCCTTGACCGGTCTGGAGGCCAATCTGCGTTTCGCGCAGAAGGAAAACATGGCCACGCGCATCTTCGGTCGACTGACCGCTTGGCAGAACTGGATTTTCCAACGGCCCAATGCCGTGGGAGAGAAAGGGGCGCTGAAGGTCTATGGCAAGGGCGACAAGGCCCAGTTTGATTTCAACCGTGTGTAAGCAGCGCAGGAGAAGCCGATGTCCAGCATGAACTACAGCGAAAAGATTCCCAACAACGTGAACCTGTCGGAGGACCGCACCCTCCAGCGCGCGCTGGAGCACTGGCAGCCCAACTATCTGTCGTGGTGGCAGGACATGGGCCCGGATGGTTCGCAGGACTTCGATGTCTATCTGCGTACCGCGGTCAGCGTCGACCCGCAGGGTTGGGCCCAGTTCGGCCACGTGAAGATGCCTGACTACCGCTGGGGCATTTTCCTGAACCCTGCCGAGCAGGGCCGCAAGATTCACTTCGGCGACCACAAGGGCGAGGATGCCTGGCAGGACGTGCCCGGCGAGCACCGCGCCAACCTGCGCCGCATCATCGTGACGCAGGGGGACACCGAGCCCGCCTCCGTGGAGCAGCAGCGACACCTCGGGCTGACCTGCCCGAGCCAGTACGACTTGCGCAATCTGTTCCAGGTCAACGTGGAGGAGGGCCGTCACCTCTGGGCCATGGTCTACCTGCTGCATAAATACTTTGGCCGCGATGGCCGCGAAGAAGCCGAGGCGCTGCTGGAACGTCGCAGTGGCAACGCGGACAATCCACGCATTCTGCAAGCGTTCAACGAGAAGACGCCGGACTGGCTGAGCTTCTTCATGTTCACCTACTTCACCGACCGTGACGGTAAGTTCCAGCTTTGCGCGCTGGCCGAGAGCAGCTTCGATCCACTGGCGCGCACCACCAAGTTCATGCTGACCGAAGAGGCGCACCACATGTTCGTGGGCGAATCCGGCGTGGGGCGTGTCATCCAGCGCACGGTGGACGCGATGAACCAGCTCAAGACCGACGATGTGGCCAAGCTGCGCGCAGCCGGCGTGATCGACCTGCCGACCATCCAGCGCTACATCAATTTCCATTTCAGTGTCACCATCGACCTGTTCGGGGCTGACCAGTCGTCCAATGCCGCCACCTTCTACAGTTCGGGGCTGAAAGGCCGTTTCGAGGAGGGCAAACGCACGGACGATCACCTGCTCAAAGGCCAGACCTACCGGATTCTCGACGTGTCCGAAGGCCGGCTCGTCGAAAAAGAGGTGCCCATGCTGAACGCGCTCAACGAAGTGCTGCGCGACGACTACATCAAGGATTCCATCGGGGGCGTCGAGCGCTGGAACCGCCTGATCGAGAAGGCAGGCATCGCCTTCAGGCTGGCCGTGCCGCACAAGGCCTTTCACCGAAGCATCGGCACGCTGGCCGGTGTCAAGACCTCACCCGACGGCCGCGTGGTGCATGACCATGAGTGGAATCAGAAGGTCGAGGAGTGGCTGCCGAGCGACGAGGATCGAGCCTACGTCGCCAGCCTGATGGGCCGGGTGGTCGAACCCGGAAAGTTCGCCAACTGGATTGCGCCGCCAGTCATGGGCATCAATCGCCAGCCGGTGGATTTCGAATACGTCCGGTTTGGCTGACCTGTCCCCCATGCCCGAACCTGTCGAGAGGGCTGTCATCAGGCAGCACCTGATTGATCCTGAAATCTGTATTCGCTGCAACACATGCGAGACCATGTGCCCGGTCGGCGCCATCACGCATGACGGTCGCAACTATGTCGTCGACGTGGACAAGTGCGACATGTGCAACGCCTGCATTTCACCCTGCCCGACTGGCGCGATAGAGAACTACCGGGCCGTCCCCCGGGACCAGGCCTACACGGTGGAAGAGCAGTTTTCCTGGGACACGCTGCCCGCGGAACTGTCCCCGGAGCAACTGGCCGGGGCGGCCTGGGGCGCCGACGCGGTGCCGGCGGCATCTTCCGGGCCCGCACCGATCGATGTGACGGCATCGGCCGCCACCGGCGAGGGCACCTTCGAGGCCGCGCAGTATGGATCGACGCTGCCGCCCTGGAGCGCGGCGCATGCCTACACCAACCTTTATGGACCGAAGGCCGCTGAAAAATTCATCACCGCGACGGTGGTGGGCAATGTGCGCGTGACCGAGGTGGGACGGGAATACGACACCCACCATCTGGTGCTGGATTTTGGCGCCATGCCCTTTCCGGTCCTCGAGGGCCAGTCGATCGGCATCGTCCCGCCCGGCATGGATGCCAGCGGCAAGCCTCACCACCCGCGCCAATATTCCGTGGCCAGTCCGCGCAACGGCGAGCGTCCGGGCTACAACAACCTGTCGCTGACCGTCAAGCGGGTGCTGCAGGACCACCAGGGCCGGCCGGTGCGCGGCGTCGCAAGCAACCATCTGTGCGATCTCCAGGTCGGCGACCCGGTGCGGGTCGTCGGCCCCTTTGGCTCCAGCTTCCTGATGCCCAACCACCCCAAGAGCCACATCGTGATGATCTGTACCGGCACCGGCAGCGCGCCGATGCGGGCCATGACCGAGTGGCGGCGCCGCCTGCGCAGCAGCGGCAAGTTCGAGGGCGGCAAGCTGATGCTGTTCTTCGGCGC
>JAEWVY010000428.1 GCA_023396625.1 Pseudomonadota bacterium
TGACCTGGGTGTACTCACTAAGATCCTTCGACGCCATTTCCATTTCGAGCAGCTGCGCGGCGCCGCGGATGCCGCCCAGCGGATTTTTGATCTCGTGGGCGAGGTTGCGGATCAGTTCCTTGTTAGCCTGTGCCTGGTCGATCAGCCGCTCCTCCCGGTCCTGCCGGGCCTGTGCCTCCAGCGGCAGCAGCTCGATGATCACTTCGCCCGGCCGCTCGGTCTGCGCCACGATCACGTGGACCGGCAACGGGTCCCGGTGCTGGCGCTTGAGCTGCGCGTCATAGCGAAGGGCGGCAAACGCGTTGCTGTGCGCGCCCTCGAGGGCGTGACTCAGGATGCCGGGCTCCGTGAAACAGCTGGTGAACGGCAACCCCTCGATGCTGCGGCGCGACAAACCCATCGCATCCTCGAGCGCCGAATTGGCGAACAGCACCGTGGCGTCGCTGCGCACCACGGCCACCAAGGTGGCCAGGAGGTCAAACGCGGCAAAGCGGGAAAGATGGGTGGACGGCTTTTTCAAGCGTCCTATTTTGCGCCAGAAGCCGCGCCGGCGGCTGCCCCCGTGGACACGCGGCCAAGTTCACGCCGGATGCCTGCGATGTCGGCCTCGGTGCGCGCGATGGCCGCCTTGAGCTCTGCCACGCGGTCAAGGTATTTCTGGTAGTTGCGTGCCTCGGCGCCTTGCTTGTCGGGTTGGCCATCCTTGTATTCGGTGCGAAGCTCGACCAGCCGAGCCTCGGACCGCTTGAGCTCACCTTCGAGCACGGCGCGCGCATCGGCATCACGGGCGCGCTGGTCGTTGGCATCGACACGCGGACCGGCGCTGGCCGGCGCGCTGGCCGACCCGGCGCGGGCAGGTGCGCGCGCGCCACCCTGCACGACCGTGACATTGCCGCCTTCGATGAGCTTGCAGTTCTTGCCCTGCGCCGCCGACGGTTTGTTGGTGTATTCGTTGCCACACCGGTAGATGGCGCCCTGCGCCAGGGCGTTCACGCCTGCCATCAGGGCCGCCCCGAAAATCAGAGAAGCTTGTTTCAAGACTGTTCCTTGCCTGCGTTGTCGTGCGCCGGTCAAACCCCGCAAGTATCGGGCAATCCCGCCGCCGCGCCAACTGCGTCCAGCCTCTTGGAGCCCCCGGCGACGCCAAAGTTCGGCAATAGTGGGCCAAAAAGCGGAAAAGGACGGCCGAAGCCGTCCTTTTCCGTCCCGGAGCCAAGCCAATTACAACGAATAGTACATGTCGTATTCCACCGGGTGCACCGCCATGCGAAAGCGCGTGACTTCGGACATTTTCAGTTCGATGTACGCGTCGAGCATGGAATCGGTGAACACGCCGCCCTTGGTCAGGAAGGCACGGTCCTTGTCCAGGGCTTCCAGGGCCTGGTCCAGGCTGTGGCAGACCGTCGGCACCAGCGCATCCTCTTCCGGCGGCAGGTGGTACAAGTCCTTGCTCGCGGCTTCCCCGGGGTGGATCTTGTTTTCCACACCGTCCAGGCCGGCCATCATCAGGGCCGAGAAGCACAGGTAGGGGTTGGCCAGGGGGTCCGGGAACCGGGCCTCGACCCGACGGCCCTTGGGATTGGCCACGTAGGGGATGCGGATCGACGCGGACCGGTTCTTGGCCGAGTAGGCCAGCTTGACCGGCGCCTCGAAGTGCGGCACCAGGCGTTTGTAGCTGTTGGTGCCCGGGTTCGTGATGGCGTTGAGTGCGCGCGCATGCTTGATGACACCGCCGATGTAGTAGAGCGCGAAATCGCTCAGGCCCGCATAGCCGTCGCCGGCGAACAGGTTCTTGCCGTCCTTCCAGATCGACTGGTGCACATGCATGCCCGAGCCGTTGTCGCCCGCGTAGGGCTTGGGCATGAAGGTCGCCGTCTTGCCATAGGCGTTGGCCACATTCCAGACGACATACTTCAGGCGCTGCGTCCAGTCGGCACGCTCGACCAGCGTGCTGAACTTGGTGCCGATCTCGTTCTGGCCAGCACCCGCCACTTCATGGTGGAACACTTCGACAGGAATGCCCAGCGACTCAAGAATGAGCGACATTTCGGCCCGCATGTCCTGCGTGCTGTCCACGGGAGGCACCGGGAAGTAGCCCCCCTTGACCGTCGGCCGATGGCCGCGGTTGCCGCCTTCGAGCTGTTTGCCGGTATTCCAGGGGGCCTCGTATTCTTCGATCTCGTACATCACCTTGCCCGGCTCGTTGCTCCAGCGCACGCCGTCGAAGATGAAAAACTCGGGTTCCGGACCGAAATAGGCCGTGTCGCCCAGACCCGAGGCCTTCAGATAGGCCTCGGCACGCTTGGCCACGGAACGGGGATCGCGGTCATAGGCCTTGCCGTCGCCAGGCTCCAGCACATCGCAAGTGAGCAGCAACGTGGATTCCTCGAAGAACGGATCGATGTTGGCGGTATTGGGGTCCGGCATCAGCAGCATGTCGGAAGCTTCGATCCCTTTCCAGCCAGCGATCGACGAACCGTCGAAGGCGTGGCCATCGCTGAACTTGCCCTCGTCGAAAGCCGAAACGGGCACGGTCACGTGCTGCTCCTTGCCGCGGGTGTCGGTGAAGCGGAAGTCGACAAATTTGTCTTCGTTTTCCTTCACCATCTTCATCACGTCTGCGACGGTCTTTGCCATCAGTTTCTCCTGGTTGGAAAGTTGTTGAAAATGCGGTTTCGAGGGACTGAATGCAGTTTCCGTGCCAAATCAGACCGCGCGCCGGCCCCGTTGCCAGCTATTTTGCCCGGGAATGGGCTCATCTCCGGTGCTCGGGAAACACCGCACGATGGAAAAATGATTCGCGCAATGAACCAATTTGGTGCCAACGGTGCGCACCAAATTGGTTCTTTATGTTTTACGCACCAATTCAGGGCCGAGCTGAAGTTGATGTGCCCGCAATCCCGAAAGCAAGACCGGCCAAGCCCGGTCCACGGCGGCGGTTTCCCCTTTCACGCCAAGTTCGATATGCCGCCCCCATTCCGGATGGTCGACACTGGGCAGGCTGAACACCTTGACTGCCGGGTGATCACGCTCGATGGCCTCCATCAGCGGTGTCAGCGCGGCTTCCATGGCGCCCAGCACAACCACCGATTTTTCACTGGAGGCCCCCGCCCTGAAACAGTGCGAATAGCGGGTGTCGAGCACCCATTCGATCATGGGCCATGCCATGACCGGAAATCCCGGCACGAAATGCACCATGCCGCCGCCGGATCCCGTGCAACTGAACCCCGCAATTTTGTTGTAGGGATTCGGAATGAGTTCGGCCCCCAGCGGGAAAACAGCCATGTTGAGGCGATGCACGT
>JAEWVY010000018.1 GCA_023396625.1 Pseudomonadota bacterium
GGCAATATCTACGTTGCCAAGAACGAAGCCGAAGCCCAGGCGCAAGCCCCCGGCAAGAAGCTGCGCCGCGACGAAGACGTGCTGGACACCTGGTATTCGTCTGCCATGGTGCCCTTCTCCACCATGGGCTGGCCCAACCAGGGCGACGCCGCCACGGACGACTACAACCTCTACCTGCCCAGCAGCGTGCTGGTCACCGGCTACGACATCATCTTCTTCTGGGTCGCCCGGATGATCATGATGACGACACACTTCACCGGCCGTGTGCCGTTCAGGCATGTTTACATCCATGGACTGGTGCGCGACGCACAGGGCCAGAAGATGAGCAAGTCCGAAGGCAATGTGCTCGACCCGGTCGACCTGATCGACGGCATCGCGCTGGCGCCCCTGCTGGACAAACGCACCACCGGGTTGCGCAAGCCTGAAAACGCACCCAAAGTACGCAAGCAGACCGAGAAGGAATTCCCCGACGGCATCCCGGCCTACGGCGCAGATGCGCTGCGCTTCACCTTCGCCGCACTGGCCTCGCTGGGTCGAAGCATCAACTTCGACAGCAAACGCTGCGAGGGCTACCGCAATTTCTGCAACAAGCTCTGGAACGCCACACGCTTCGTATTGATGAACTGCGAAGGCCGCGATTGCGGTCTCGCCGATCACCCCGCAGGGGCCTGTGTCCCCGGCGGGGGCTACCTTGATTTTTCCCAGGCCGACCGCTGGATCGTTTCACAGCTTCAGCGGGTAGAGGCTGAAGTGGCCAAGGGCTTCGCGGAGTATCGCCTCGACAACGTGGCCAATGCGATCTACGACTTCGTCTGGAACGAATTCTGCGACTGGTACCTCGAAATTGCGAAGGTGCAAATCCAGACCGGCAACGACGAACAGGTGCGCGCGACTCGTCGTACGCTGATGCGCACGCTGGAAACCATTCTGCGTCTGGCGCACCCCATCATCCCGTTCATCACCGAAGCCCTGTGGCAGAAGGTGGCGCCCGTGGCCGGCCGGGGCGGAGAGTCCGTCTGCGTGGCCGCCTATCCGGTAAGCCAACCAGAACGGATCGACGCTGAGGCGGAAAGGCATCTCGCGAAACTCAAAAACGTGGTCGATGCCTGCCGCAACCTGCGTGGAGAAATGAACGTCTCGCCCGCCATGCGATTGCCGCTTTATGTGGTGGGTGACGCAGCCTTCATGACGTCTGTGGCCCCGGTGCTGCAGGCCCTCGCCAAACTCAGTGAAGTCAGGGTTTTCGACGACGAAGCGGGTTGGGCCGCCGCCGCACAGAACGCGCCGGTGGCAGTGGTGGGCGACGCGCGTCTGTGCCTTTTCATGACCATCGACGTGGCCGCCGAGAAAATTCGTCTGGGCAAGGAGGTCAACCGGCTCGACGGGGAACTGACCAAGGCCCGCACAAAACTGGGCAATGAAGCCTTCGTCGCCAAAGCCCCGCCCGCGGTGATCGAGCAGGAGAAGAAGCGCATGGCCGAGTTCAGCGCGTTGCTCGCCCGGGTACGCGAGCAGCTCGCCAGGCTGGGCTGACAGCGCATCGAGAGTGCCTCGATGGGCAAACGCCCATCGAGAATGGAAAAGGACCCGGCGTCACGCGGCTTTCGCCGCGTCCACGTTGCGTAAGCGGATGTGCAACTCGCGCAGCTGCTTTTCATCCACGGGGCTCGGCGCCTGCGTGAGCAGGCACTGTGCGCGCTGGGTCTTGGGAAACGCGATCACGTCACGAATCGACTCGGCACCAGTCATCAGCGTGACAATGCGGTCCAGACCGAAGGCCAGACCGCCGTGTGGCGGCGCGCCGTACTGCAGCGCGTCCAGCAGGAAGCCGAACTTGAGTTGCGCCTCCTCGGGCGTGATCTTGAGGGCGTCAAACACTTTTTGCTGAACGTCGGCACGGTGGATGCGAACCGAGCCACCGCCCATCTCCCAGCCGTTGAGCACCATGTCGTAGCCCTGGGATATGCATTTCTCGGGCGCGGTCACCATCCAATCCTCATGGCCCTCCTTGGGCGCCGTGAAGGGGTGGTGCACGGCGGTGTAGCGCTGGCTTTCCTCGTCGAACTCGAACATCGGGAAATCCACCACCCACATCGGGGCCCAGCGATCCTCGAACAGGCCGTGCTTCTTGCCGAACTCGCTGTGGCCGATCTTGATGCGTAGCGCGCCGATGGCGTCGTTGACGATCTTGGCTTTATCGGCACCGAAGAAGATCAGGTCGCCATCCTGCGCCCCCGTGCGCTTCAGGACTTCGTTGAGGGCGGCGTCGTGGATGTTCTTCACGATCGGGCTCTGCAGGCCATCACGGCCCTTGGCCAACTCATTGACCTTGATGTAGGCCAGCCCCTTTGCGCCGTAGATCTTGACGAACTCGGTGTAGCCGTCGATCTCGCCGCGGCTCAGGCCACCCTCCTCACGCGCGCCACCGGGCACCCGCAAGGCCACCACACGCCCACCGGCCATGTTGGCAGCACCGGAGAAGACCTTGAAGTCCACGTCCTTCATCACGTCGGTCACTTCGATGAACTGCAGTTTGACCCGCAGGTCCGGCTTGTCGGAGCCATAGCGAAACATGGCGTCCTGGTAAGTCATGACCGGAAACTCGCCCAGGTCGACTCCGATGGTGTTCTTGAACACCGTGGTAATCATGCCCTGGAACATGTCACGGATATCCTGCTCGGTCAGAAACGAGGTCTCGATATCGATTTGGGTGAATTCAGGCTGGCGGTCGGCACGCAGGTCCTCGTCCCGGAAGCATTTTGTGATCTGGTAGTACCGGTCGAAACCGGCCACCATCAGCAACTGCTTGAACAACTGGGGCGACTGCGGCAGCGCGAAGAACTGGCCGTCATGCACCCGGCTGGGCACCAGGTAGTCCCGCGCCCCTTCCGGCGTGGACTTCGTCAACATCGGCGTCTCGATGTCGATGAAGCCATTGGCATCGAGGAACTTGCGCACCTCCATCGCCACCTTGTAGCGCAGCATCAGATTGCGCTGCATGTAGGGGCGGCGCAGGTCCAGTACACGGTGGGTCAGGCGTGTGGTCTCGGACAGGTTTTCGTCGTCGAGCTGGAAGGGTGGCGTCACCGAGGCGTTGAGCACGGTCAGTTCATGGCACAGCACCTCGATCTTGCCGCTCTTGAGGTGGTCGTTGGTGGTGCCTTCAGGGCGCGCGCGCACCAAGCCCTTGACCTGCACGCAGAACTCGTTGCGCAGGCCTTCGGCCGCCTTGAACATCTCGGGGCGGTCAGGATCACAGACCACCTGCACATAGCCTTCGCGGTCACGCAGGTCGACGAAGATCACCCCGCCGTGGTCGCGACGGCGGTTGACCCAGCCGCACAGGGTCACGGTCTGGCCCATCAGGGCTTCGGTCACGAGACCGCAATAGTGGGAACGCATGGACATAGAACACTTTCAGCTGGCAACGCCACAGCAGGGCTGCGGCGCGATCGGTTCACACCTTCATGGTGTCGGACTCCGGGCATCCGCGCCGCCAGGAGCGACAACACCCATCGAAATGACATACTTGAGCGCGTCATCGACGCTCATCCTCAGCTCCACCACATCCGCGCGCGGCAGGACCAGGAAAAAACCGGAGGTCGGGTTCGGCGTGGTGGGCACATAGACGCTGACGTGATCGCCTCCCAGAAGCGTGGCGACTTCGCCGCCGGGCTTGCCGGTCAGAAACGCGATCGTCCAAGCACCCTGGCGCGGATACTGGATCAGCAGCGCTTTCGAGAAGGCATGGCCATTGCCGGAAAAAAGAGTGTCGGCCACCTGCTTGACGCTGGTGTAGATGCTGCGAACCACTGGGATGCGGGTGATCATTGCGTCCCACTGGCGAACCCACCATTGGCCAAACATGTTGGCCACAAACACGCCGGTGACGAAAATGCCCGTCGCCACCAGGATCACGCCAAGCCCGGGTACATTGCGCAACCTGTCGGCGGCAATATGCATCCCCGGAATCACTGCATCGGCGGCGCCCAGCACAGCCAGAAAGATGCCATCCAGCACCCCGACCAGCCAAGTCAGTATCCAGACCGTCACCCCCAGGGGCAACCATACCAGCAGCCCAGTGATGAAGTATTGCCGCAAACGATGTTTCATCGGAAGGGGTGGTTCGGCACTTGCCAATGAATGTCAGTGACAGGCGCAGGACGCGCCACACCCCCCAGCCACGGGAGCTTCGGGGGAGGCGCCCGAAGATTCTGCAGGCTTGCTTTCCGTGGCCGCCGCGCTGCCAGCGGCGGCACCACCCCGGAAGTCCGTGGCGTACCAGCCCGACCCCTTGAGCTGGAATCCGGCCGCAGTAACCTGCTTCCTGAATGTATCCGCGCCACAGGCGGGACAGGCCGTCAGCGGTGCATCGGAAATTTTTTGCAGAACATCCTTGGCGTGGCCACAGGACTCGCAGCGGTAAGCGTAGATTGGCATGGCGTAAAGGCTTGTTAGGGATGCAAAACCTTAAATTATAGGCGGAGCCTCATGCCTTCAAGCCCCGTCAGGAACCAGGGCTCGTGCGCCCTGGCCTCGACGCGCCCGCCCGTCAGGACGCACTGCCCTCGAAGTGGTGGACATGTCCTGCGCGGTTTGCAATCCACTGAGGTCCGAGCGACCCTGCCAGCATGCCTGCGAAGGCCGCCAGCAATCCGGCCAGTTGCTGCGGAAATGCCTCCGAAAGCGGGGGGACCGCGATGAACAGCAACCACACGCCCAGCCCCAGCGTCACCGAGAGCACAGCCCCCTGGGTCGTCGCACGCCGCCAGTACAAGCCGGAGACCAGCGGCACGAAGGCCCCCACGAGCGGCACCTGATAAGCGCCGGATACCAATTCATAGATCGACGTGCCCTGCATGCCCACCGCGTAGGCCAGCACACAACCCGTGAAGACCAGGACCGACACCCGCATGGCCTTGAGGGTCATCCCGTCGCTCATCCCTGGACGGATGTTGCGAAGAATGTTTTCGACAAAAGTCGTGCTCGGCGCAAGCAAGGTCGCCGACGCGGTGGACATGATCGCGGACAACAGCGCGCCAAAAAAGGCCACCTGCAGGAAAATCGGCATGCGCTCCATCACCAGAGTCGGTAATACCTTCTGCGGATCGTCTTTCAAAAGGGCCGACGTCGTCTCGGGCATGACCAGCACCGCCGCAGTGACAACAAACATCGGGATGAAGGCGAACAACAGGTACAGCACTCCGCCGAAAATCGGGCCCCGCCTGGCGATGGACACATTCCGTGACGACATGACCCGCTGGAACACGTCCTGCTGCGGAATCGACCCCAGCATCATCGTGATCGCCGCGGCCCCGAAGAAAATCCACTCCCGGACTCCCCCTTGGGGAAAGAATTGAAATTTCTGCTCGCTTGCGGCATAGGCAAACACCTTGTCCGCCCCCCCCGCCAGTCCGGCCGCGAACCAGGCGATGGCAAGCAACCCCACCGCGATCACGATCATCTGCACAAAATCAGTCAGCGCGACCGACCACATGCCCCCATACAGCGTGTACACCAAAACCACGGCCGTGCCAATGCACATGCCCACCACAGGCGCAAGAGTCCCCTGGGTCAAGAGACTGAACACCAGGCCCAATGCGGTAATTTGCGCCGCGACCCAGCCCAGGTAGCTCAGGATGATGAGCACGGAGCAAGCCATCTCGATTCCCTTGCCATACCGCTGGCGGTAGTAGTCACCCAACGTGATGAGGTTCCTCGGATACAACTTCGCGGCAAAGAACAACCCCACGAGCACCAGGCACATGGACGCACCAAAAGGGTCTTCGACCACCGAGCCCAGCCCACCGCCAACGAATCGCGCAGAAACACCGAGCACGGTCTCCGAGCCGAACCATGTGGCAAAGGTGGTCGCCACTACCACGGCCAGCGGCAAACTGCGCCCGGCGACGGCGTAATCCGCCGTGTTGTGCACCCGGGTGGCAGCGTACAGGCCGATCACCACAGAAACCACGAGATAGAAAATGATGAATGTCAACAGCATCACGTCACTCCATTCCGGTCATTCCTGGTCTTCTTCGGTGATCACGATTACAAGCGCACGCGCAGAAAAATCTGCATCACGACCAGCCCGAGGACAAAGCCGATTCCCCCATAGATCACGCCTTGCAGGAGACGATTTGTCCGTCTTTGCTCGTGCAGCAGCTCCTGAAGCTCACGCTGCCGTTCGTCGCGACTGACTCGCAAGTAGTCATGCAACAACCGCGGCAGATCCGGTAGCAGTTTGGCGTACCGGGGCGCTTGCGCCTTGAGCTGCTCGAACAGCTTCTGCGGCCCGACCTGCTCCAGCATCCATTTCTCGAGAAATGGCTTGGCGGTGTTCCACAAATCGAGCTCCGGGTCCAGCTGGCGCCCCAGGCCCTCGATATTGAGCAGGGTCTTCTGCAGCAACACGAGCTGCGGCTGAATTTCCACGTGAAAGCGCCGCGAGGTCTGGAACAGCCGCAACAGGACCATGCCCAATGAAATCTCCCTCAGTGGACGGTCGAAATAGGGTTCGCACACACCCCGGATCGCCGACTCCAGCTCGTCCACGCGGGTGCCCGCAGGCACCCACCCAGACTCGATGTGCAATTCGGCCACCCGCTTGTAGTCACGGCGGAAAAAAGCCGTGAAGTTCTGCGCCAGGTATTCCTTGTCGTACTCGGTCAGGGTGCCGACGATGCCGAAATCGAGCGAAATGTACCGGCCGAACGTGGCCGGCGCGACGCTGACCTGGATATTGCCAGGATGCATGTCGGCATGAAAAAAGCCGTCGCGGAAAACCTGGGTGAAAAAGATCGTCACCCCGTCACGGGCGAGCTTCGGAATGTCCACCCCTGCCGCACGCAAGCGGTCCACCTGGCTGATGGGCACGCCATTCATGCGCTCCATCACAATGACCTCGCTGTGGCAGTAGTCCCACAGCATCTCCGGGATCAGCACCAGGTCCAAGCCTTGCATGTTGCGCCGCAACTGTGCCGCGTTCGCTGCTTCACGCACAAGGTCCAGCTCGTCATGCAGGTAGTTGTCGAACTCGGCCACCACTTCGCGAGGTTTGAGCCGCTTGCCGTCCGCGCTGAGGCTCTCTACCCACCCGGCCATCATGCGCATCAGGCCCAGGTCTTTTTCAATCACGGGCAGCATGCCGGGCCGCAACACCTTCACCGCCACCTCGCGCTCGACACCATCGCGCCCCTTGAGCGTGGCGAAATGCACCTGCGCAATGGACGCACTGGCAACCGGCTCACGCTCGAAGCTGCTGAAAATCTCGCTCAATGGACGGTGAAATGCCCGCTCGATCGTCGCCACCGCCAC
Organism: Pseudomonadota bacterium; assembly: GCA_023396625.1. Taxonomy (GTDB): domain Bacteria; phylum Pseudomonadota; class Gammaproteobacteria; order Burkholderiales; family Burkholderiaceae_C; genus JAEWVY01. The sequence goes on from JAEWVY010000018.1 coordinate 7,318, forward strand.
CGCGGAATCGAACGGTGGCACACGGTCCTGAAGCCGCGCCAGTTCGTCGGCGATGTCCTGCGGCAGCAAGTCCCGGCGGGTGGACAGTACCTGCCCGAATTTCACAAAAATCGGCCCCAGCCGTTCAAGCGCCTCGCGCAGCCGCTGCCCGCGCGGCGCCCTCAGATTCCGGCCCACCGAAATCAGCCGCGCGATGGCGCGTAGCCAAGGCCTGCGGAAACTGTTCAATACGAGCTCGTCAAGCCCGTAGCGCAATGAAATCCAGACAATGAAGATGCCGCGGAGCATGCGCGTCATGCCACCGCCTTGTCAGGACCCGTCCCGGCGCGGTCACGCGCAAACTGCCGCAAGGCCACGGCCGCTTGGCGCGCCACGCTGGCCAGCGCATGGGCGGGCGCATCCCCGACCAGGCGGGACAGATCCTCCTCGGCATCCCATCGCACATGGTCCACGAGCCAGTTGATTTCCGCGGCAAACTGGACGTCACCTTCCACGCGCACCGGGGGTTTTTCTCCTCGCAGCAGCGCTTGCGCCAGTTGGACGGGGGATCCCTCCGTCAAGGTCAGGGACAGGTCAGCCGCCCCCGGTGGGTCCACGGCGTCGAGTTCGAACAGGCCCGCCGCCGTGACACGCAAAGGCAGCTGAAACCCACGCCAGGCCACCACAGCCCGCCGGTCTCTCTGCCGGACCAGACGCTCCCGCGCCTCGAGCTCCTGCATCAGGACGTGGTTGAAGAAAAGCACGAGCCGGTGCTGGAATTCGTCCACCACCCAGCCCGGCGGCCTGATATCGAAACCAGTAGGGCCGAGCAGATTCTCGGCCAGGGAAAAAGGGAACTGTGTCGCCATAGGCCGCGATTATTCCCTGATTTGGGCGCGCTACCCGCCCATGCCATTCATGCCTATTGCAGCGCCTGCACTCCAGCAACGAGCCAGCCGCTGCCGCCATTCTTGGGCTTGGACATATTCCATACCTCGCGGAACGGACTGGGCCCGGAAGACGGCTCTTCGCGGATCATGCCGTTGAACTCGACACTGGCCAGATACCCGTCGCCAAGGTCCTCGATGCCCAGCAACTGGGCGTCAAGCATGACCACATCGGTGTGGTTGGGTTGCTCTGTGCCGTGCTTTTCACGCTCGGCGAGCTGTGCCCGGATCTCGGAAAGCATGCCGTCCGTCATCATCGAGCGCAACGTAGGGATGTCGGCACGATCCCATGCCTCCTGCAGCGTCACGAAGTTACGCTTGGCCGCCGCCAGAAAGCCTTCCGTGTCGAATCCCGCTGGAATGCCCCACCCCTGGGCACCCGTCAGCGCGGAGCCAATCATCGAGCCACCACCCGCCGGCTGCCGAAGGCCGCTATCACGCTCCCAGGGGCGCGCGGAAGCATCATTGCCCACGTGATCAGGACTGTAGGTCCGCGGCATCGACGTCGCCATCGGGGCGCCACCCGCGGCGCCAAATGCCAGGGGTCGGCCGGCCGTCGCGGCCGAATTTCTTGTGCGTCCACGCATCACCAGTCCGACCACCATCATCGCCACCAGCACCAGCAACCCGATCAGCAGGAACTGCCCAAAAGCAGCGCCCAGGCCCAGCGAATTCGCCAGCCACGCCAAACCGAGGCCTGCCGCGAGACCGCCGAGCATGGCGCCCCAGGGTTTGCGCGGCCCCGCGCCAGCCGGCGCCGCCGCGGGCTGTGCCCCCGTCACACCTTGACTCTGGGATGGCGTGCCTGGCGCGGCATTTCGCTGCGTCACGTTGCCGGATTGCTGCCCAATGGACTTGCCGCCACCGAGGCGTCGCGCAGCCTCGGCATCCAGACTGCCCAACGCCAGGACCATGACGAGCATGAACGAAAAGAGAGTTTTCAACTTGCCTCCACCTGTGAAAAACGCCAATCAGCACTTGATTCCAACATGCAACGCGACCACGCCCGCAGTCAGGTTGTGATAGTCCACATGGCCAAAGCCATTTTCTTTCATAAGGTTTTTGAGTTCATCCTGGCCCGGGTGCATGCGAATCGATTCGGCCAGATAGCGGTAACTCGCGTCATCGCCCGCCACCAGCTTGCCCAGCCGGGGCAGGACCTGGAATGAATACCAGTCATACGCCTTCTCGAGCGGTTGCGCCACCTTGGAAAATTCGAGCACCAGCAACTTACCCCCGGGCTTGAGGACCCGGCACATCTCGGCCAAGGCCCGGCCCTTGTGCGTCATGTTCCGCAGGCCGAATGCCACGGTGACGATGTCGAATTTCCCTTCCGGAAAGGGAAGATTCTCGGCATCGCACACCATCGTCGGCAACACGACGCCCGCGTCGAGCAGGCGGTCCCGGCCGGTGCGCAGCATCGACTCGTTGATGTCGGTATGCACCACACACCCCGATTTGCCTACCTTGCGGGCGAACGCCAACGCCAGATCCCCCGTCCCGCCCGCGATGTCGAGCACCTGCTGGCCCTCCTGGACACCGGCCACCATGACCGTGTAGGCTTTCCACAGGCGGTGCATGCCCATGGACATGAGGTCGTTCATGACGTCGTACCTGGAAGCGACCGAATCGAACACGCCACGCACGCGACGGGCCTTTTCGCTCTCATCCACCGACTGGAAACCAAAATGTGTGGTGCTCATGCGCCCCGCGCCTCGAAATTGACGTTCATGGGTCCAGACATTGACTCTGGGGTTCCGGGTTTGACCAGATTTATATGAATTATGCCGTTTCCCAGCGTCGAATGGACGGATTTTGCTATTTTTTCGATAGTATTTTCCGAACCCGTCAGTGCCCGCCACAGGCCGGCCCGCTTTTTTCCGGCATGGGCGCGTCCCGGTCCACGCCCGCGGCGGCCAACCGGGTTTCGTACGCCGCCCAGAGTTCGTCCTGACGAGCCCCCAGGGAATACAAATAGTCCCAGCCATAGATGCCACTGGCGTGGCCGTCGGAAAACGTGGGTTGCACCCCATAGTGGCCGACGGGCTCGAGACCCGTCACCATGACATCGCGCTTGCCGGTCTGCAGCACCTCCTGGCCCGGTCCATGGCCCTGAACCTCGGCGGACGGCGAGTACACGCGCAACAGCTCGAACGGCAGGCGAAAGCGGGCGCCGTCCGAAAAACTCACCTCCAGCACACGCGATTGACTGTGAACCGTGAGATCCACGGGACGGGGGCTATCGAGTCGAAGATCAGCCATGAAATCACTCCTTTGGGACAGGCCACGAGGCCATCATTGCGCGTCGGGAACCCCCATCAGACCAGCACGCGCTCGATACCACCGGCATTGGCGGCGGCCACGTAGTCCGGCAACCAGTTCTCGCCAAGAATCCTGCGGGCCATCTCGACCACGATGTAGTCCGCCTCCAGCAGGCCGCTGTGCAGATC
>JAEWVY010000050.1 GCA_023396625.1 Pseudomonadota bacterium
CTCCACCCGCGGCGGCTGCGTCACGGAAAGCAGTTTTTCCAGTGTCAAGCCAGTCCGGCAGGTCGAGGTGTCGACGTCTCCTCTTTCCCAGCGAACACGCCCGGCCTCCACAAAACCCAGCGGACCGGCTTCTCCGGAATCGAACGCGTCAAGCCGATAAGGATGGTGCTTGTGCAGGGCCCGGGCGAGATGAATCGCGCCCGAAGTCACGGCCAACACGCCTCTTGCCAACGGATCGAGTGCCACCGTCACGGCATCAAGCAGGTTCTGCGGACCGTCGGGCGCGATGGCGGTGGCTGGGCGCATGGCGCAAGTCAACACTACCGGTTTCCCGGGAGGCAGCACGGCGGCGAGAAACCAGGCGGTCTCTTCCAGGGTATCGGTGCCATGAGTGATCACCACGCCCTTGACATCTGGCGTGGCCAGCCAGAACGCACAGCGTGCGGCCAGCTTTTGCCAGACCGAAAACGTCATGTCCTTGCTATCGATCTGCGCAACTTGTTCGGTCACAAGCGTGCGCGCTTCCCGCACGGTTTCCAGGGGCGCCAAGGTGGCCAGCAGGTCTTGCACAGTCAATTGTGCGGCGGTGTATCCGATATGGTCTCCGGGATGAGACGCGGTACCCGCGATGGTTCCCCCGGTGCCGAGCACAACGATTTTTCCGTGGTTTGACGGCCTCATGGCTTGCATACTTTCGAGAACTGGTTAAAAATACAGTAACTGTTTATTCTGACAGCCCAAGACAGCTTTTGCGCCCGCTCCCAGGAGTTGACATGAACGATCTGACACCCGCTTCCGCCAGACTGACGGCCCGCCAGCAGCAGATTCTTGACCTGATCCAAAGGGCCATCGCGCGGACAGGTGCGCCGCCGACACGCGCCGAAATCGCCGCCGAACTGGGCTTCAAATCGGCCAATGCGGCTGAAGAGCATTTGCAGGCGCTGGCGCGCAAGGGTGTCATCGAACTCGTCAGTGGTACTTCTCGCGGCATTCGTCTGAAGGGCGATGTGCTTCGTTCCCTTCATGATTCGCGCATGAAGCAGTTTTCACTGCCATTGCCCAGCTTGTCCCAATTGTCGCTGCCTTTGGTCGGGCGCGTGGCTGCGGGCTCCCCGATTCTCGCGCAGGAACACGTCGAGCAAACCTATTGTGTGGAAAACAACCTTTTCCGGCACAAACCGGATTACCTGCTCAAGGTACGTGGCATGTCCATGCGCGACGCGGGCATCATGGATGGGGATTTGCTGGCCGTGCAGGCCACGCGTGATGCGAGAAATGGGCAGATCGTGGTGGCGCGGCTCGGGGACGATGTGACCGTCAAGCGTTTTGAGCGGCACGGGTCGCGAATCGAACTGCACGCTGAAAACCCGGATTACCAGACCATCGTGGTCGAGCCCGGGGAGCGGTTTGAAATTGAAGGTCTGGCTGTCGGCCTGATCCGCGTCGGCATGAATTCATAGGCCTTGCGCCCTCATGACTCGCTGTCGCAGGTGGCGGGCGTTTGGCAGGCCGGGAGGCAAGCCACAACCCTGGGACAGAGAATTTTCAGCAATCCTGCCTGTGTTCAACCTCACTGCCCCGAAAGGTTTCACATGGGAATCACTTTGACCTTGTCCGCGCTGTTTGCGCCATTTCAACTGTTGTTTTCGCGTCATTTCGAACGTCAGGTGACATCTGTTGCACGTCGCCCGATGCGTGGCCATCGTATGCGATGGCCGATGAGCGGAAGCCCAGGCAGGCGCATGGTGGTGGGTGCGGGAGCCACAAAGTCTGGGCTTGTCGGCGAAGCGCCTGTTGCGCCGGTCACGCGACCCAGGCCGCTGCATGTGATACGGTGCATGGAAGCAGATATGCCTGCTGGAAGCAGTGGCCGGATGGTGATCTCCGGCCGGTTGGCCGATGTCTGCGCGGAGCTCGATCGGCTGGCGGCAAGCGAGGCACGCCAGGAAAAATCCGCTGACTGCCTGGCTCGTGGCGCTTGTTGCACCATGGACGCCTGCACTTACTGAATCACTCGGATTTCCCCTCGGGGCCGGTGGATGGCCAGAACCGGGACTGGCCAACGCCGTGGGTCCTGAAGGCACAATGGGCACATGAACATTGTGATCCTCGACGATTATCAGGATGCGGTGCGCAAGCTCGATTGCGCTGCGCGCCTCGATCCTTTTCCTGCAAAAGTTTTTACCAATACGGTCAAGGGAATCGGGCAACTCGCGGTTCGTCTGAAAGACGCAGATGTGATTGTGCTGATACGCGAGCGCACCCATATCACGAGAGCACTTCTCGACAAGTTGCCTCGTCTCAAGCTTGTGGCTCAGACGGGTCGCGTTGGCAGCCATATCGACGTTGCGGCATGCACGGAGCGTGGCATCGCGGTGGCCGAAGGCGTGGGGTCTCCGGTGGCACCGGCCGAGCTGACGTGGGCACTGATCATGGCCGCCATGCGCAGGCTGCCTCAATACATCGGGAACCTGAAGCACGGGGCATGGCAGCAGTCCGGGTTGAAGTCGGCGGCAATGCCACCCAACTTTGCTTTGGGCACGGTGCTGCGTGAGAAGACGCTTGGCATCTGGGGCTATGGCCAAATCGGGCAACTTGTCGCCGCCTATGGCAAGGCGTTTGGCATGCATGTGATGATCTGGGGCAGCGAGGCCTCCCGGTCGGCGGCAGCTGGAGATGGCTATGTGCCAGCGGCGACTCGAGAGGCTTTTTTTGAGCAGGCGGATGTCTTGAGCCTGCACTTGCGCTTGGCGGAAGGAACCCAGGGCATCGTGACCCTGGAGGATCTGTCGCGCATGAAACCTACCTCTTTGTTCGTGAATACGTCGCGGGCGGAATTGATCCAGCCCGATGCACTGATCAGTGCGCTCAATCGGGGGAGGCCTGGTTTGGCTGCGGTGGACGTCTTTGAGAGTGAACCCATCTTGCAGGGCCACGCCTTGCTGCGAATCGAAAGCTGCATCTGCACCCCGCACATAGGCTATGTGGAGCAGGAGAGCTACGAGCGCTATTTCAGTGCAGCGTTCGACAATGTGGTGAATTTCATTCGCGGCACGCCCACCCATATCGTGAACCCTGGCGCGCTTCAGGTCAGGCGATGAGCACGGGCCGGCCGCGAGGTCGGCGATCCAGGGGCCAAGCCGGGTGTCGAGTTGCCGGCCGTGGTCATTGGCCCGGCGTGTCAGTGCTCGTTGTGCGGCAAAGGCCCTGGCTTGCGTGGAGGAAGGTCGAACACGTCGAAGTCGATCATGGGACGGGCTCCATTCGCCAGTGAAGCGCTCTCCGACGGGTTCTCGTTCGACGGCTCGGCAGGGGCTTGCGTGGATACCGGCAATTGCGGCGATTCCGTGACCAGCTTCGTGAGGTCTACATCCAGTTCGGGAGAGGCCGCGCTGTCGGCGTCCTGAGGTTGGGCAGCCGCCAAAGGCTCGATGTAGGTGGTCTGGAATGGAGGTTTTTCATCCACTTCCCTGGAGGGTTCGACTTCTTTTCCGGCAGGTACGGTCGTTGCCTCCGAGTTTTCCGGTTTTCGGACTGAATCCCTTGTCTCCACGATCTCCGTGGCGACAGCATAGAGCAACAACAGCTCGCGGTAGGCATCCAGGTCGAATGCGGGGTGTCCTCCACCCGGTTTGCGAAATACCGACTCTTCAATGACGTCAAGCACTTTCGAGGCAGGCCAGAGTGCTGTGATTCGGGACATTGCCGTTTCATAGGATTCCAGTCCCCGGCTTTCCAACCCGAAGTCCTCGAAGGCTGGCACCTCGGCGTTGAAGGCGCTGCTGAATTCCTGGCGCACGGCATCGTACTCCTGCTCTCGCCCCTGCATGTGATAGATCTCGAGCAGATCCAGGTAAGCCAGCGCACTGGTTTCCGGGTTCTCCGCGATGTGATCGGTGAGGGTGGCGATGGCCTTGTCGTACTCTCCCAAGGAGATAAAAAAATCCGCCTGTTGCTGGACATCGAACAATTCGTCGACTTTGACGGCCCGTCCTGTGCCATTGGCATCGAAGTCGAGCCGATCAAGTCCCGGCATCGCCACCTGAACGGGCACGGGGACGGGCGGGTTCGGTACTTTTGGGGGCGATGGCCGCGGCGCAGGATGCGCGCCGTGGGTGTCAGGAGGGGGCGGCGTGTCCTGACTGTCCTGTTGTGCCATGGTTTCCGGAGGCTGCGTCCCGGAGACAGAGGCAGAATTTGACTGTTCCGGGGTCCCATTTCCCGGGATATCCGGGCTGGCATTCCACCAGTGCTGTTTTGCCGAACTGCGGCGTTGCCCCCAGAAATACGCCACGGAAGCCAGCGCCAGAAGCAGCAGGACCAACAGACTGTAGACCAGTGGGTTCCCGTATCGCTCGGCTTGTGCCTGTCTCAGCTGGGTATGTAGACCGGTGATCAGTGATTCCGACTTCCGGCTCTGATTCCGGAGGGTCTCGACATCGGCCCCCAGGGCCTGCAGTTGCTGCTGGGTCTTGAGGACATCTTCGGGGGTTGCCCGGATGGCTCGCCACAACGCCACAGCTTCGGCTCGGCGGGTGGGTGAGTCATCCGGCATGCTCAATAGTTCCATGGAGGAACGCAGGACCGGATCACGTTCAGCGAGGAGTTCGGCTGGGTCGAGTTCAAGCCGGGGCCGGCCGCGGCCCCTCGGTTCATCATCTGTTTTTTTGCGGCGGGCCACACTCGGTACACGTTGGGGCGAAACGAGTGGGGCGGCCGCATCATCGCCGGCGGGACGCCTTGTCTTTGCACTGCTTTCAGCCCGTCTTGAGATCGGCTCGGGGCGGCTTTTCCCCGTGCTGGCCATCGCGGAATCCTGCGATTCGAAGGTTGAATTCGTGGAGGCTCCGGAGCGAGACGGGGCTTTCATCAGGCTCGGCAGACGGCTGGTCCGCGTCGACTCCACCAGGGCCTCGGGTGGGATTTCAGCCAGAAGCACGTAACGGCGCGTCATTCCCTGCGTGCATCCGACCTTGAGATAGATCGTCACCACGGGCTCGTCGACGGGTGCCGTCGACCGGACATGCAACAGAGTTTCTTCGTTTCCGGGACCGGGCTCCGCGGTCACGCTGACGAGGCTTGGCCGAACCCGTGTGTCACCCTGAAAGATGTCGGCAGAGGGGCACAGCGTACCGGGGTTTTCGCCCGAGTCCATCCGGACCAGCACGCTGACATCGAGCGGGCGACCCAACCACGCTGCGCCCTTGGCACGGTCGAGACTCAGGGCGGCACAATTCAGTGCCGGAACCAGCAGGAGGCTTCCGAGCAAAAGTTGTCGCAAATTCACGAAATTGGTCATCGAATGACTTCATTCTGGCATAGATGGCAACGCCCTGGCACTGCACGATAATGCTTCCATGAAAGCAGTGATATACCCGGTAGTGGCCGTCATAGGGGCAGGAGCCATGGGGCGCGGTATCGCGCAAATTGCGGCCCAGGCCGGCAGTGCCGTTTGGCTGTTTGACACCGAGCCGGGGGCGGTCACTCGCGCTTGCCAGGCCATTCATGCTCAGTGGGAGCGACTGGCTGAGAAGGGGCGGCTGTCGCCGGACGCTGTAGCCGCGAACAAGGCGAGGCTTCATCCCGCGCATGCACTTTCTGATCTCGAGGATTGCGCGCTGGTCGTCGAGGCCATCGTGGAGCGCCTGGACGTCAAGCAAAAGCTGTTTGTCGAGATTGAGTCCATCGTGGCGGCCGACGCGGTGCTGGTGACCAATACGTCGTCATTGTCCGTCACTGCCATTGCGTCAGTCCTGAAGCATCCCGGTCGCTTTGCGGGGTACCACTTTTTCAATCCCGTTCCGTTGATGAAGGTGGTTGAAGTGATCGCCGGGATTCGCACCAGTGCAGACACCTGTGACGGACTGGCCAGCTACGCGCGCCAGATGGGGCATGTGCCGGTCCGCGCGCAGGACACTCCAGGATTCATCGTCAATCACGCGGGGCGTGGCTATATCACCGAGGCTTTGCGCATCGCAAGCGAAGGGGTCGCCGACTTTGCCACCATCGACCGGATTCTCAAAGATCAGGGAGGGTTCCGGCTGGGGCCGTTTGAACTGCTTGACCTGACCGCGCTGGATGTGTCACAGCCCGTGATGGAGTCGATCTACCATCAATACTATGAGGAACCGCGTTATCGGCCCAGTGTGATGGCGGCACAGCGCCTCGCGGGCGGTGTGATCGGCAAAAAGGTGGGAAAAGGGTTCTACAACTATGCCGATGGCGTGGCCCAGGTCAGCCCTGAACCCGCAGCGCCGCGTGTGGACCAACTGCCGCCGGTGTGGGTGTCGCCGCGAGCGGCGCGGCGCGCCCAATTGCTGCAGTTGCTCAAGGACCTGGACGCACGGATTGAAACCGGAGCCTCACCTTCTCCGGTGGCCCTGACACTGGTCGCGCCGCTGGGCTACGACGTCACCACTGTGGCCGTTGTGGAGCGACTCGATCCGGCTCGCACCGTGGGCATTGACCTGTTGGTCGACGACGCGGTCACGAAACGCCGTGTCCTGGCAGCGAATCCAGCCACGCGCGCCGACATGCGAGAGGCTGCGCATGCCCTGTTTGCCCGCGACGGCAAACCCGTGAGCGTGATTCGTGACAGTGGTGGATTCGTCACGCAACGCGTGCTGGCGACCATCGTCAATGTGGCGACAGACATGTGCCAGCAGGGCATTTGCACACCGGATGACCTGGACACAGCGGTCACGCTGGGTCTGGGCTATCCGCAGGGGCCACTGGCCATGGGAAATCAACAGGGCCCAGCCAATGTGCTGGAGGTGCTGTTCAACATGCAGACGGTCTATGGGGATCCTCGTTACCGTCCCAGCCCCTGGCTGCGTCGCCGGGCGGCCATTGGATTGAGCTTGATGCATACAGAGGCCTAGGCATATGACCGCTGAACTGCGAAGCACCAGCGAGGGCTCGACCATGGTCCTCACGATCCGTAATCCAGAGCATCGCAACGCACTCGGACCGGAAATTTACGCCGCGGGCGTTGAGGCGCTGAGCGCCGCGGAGTCCAACCCGGAAGTTCGCAGCGTCGTGATTGTGGGTGAGGGCAGGGTGTTCAGTGCAGGGGGCAACTTGCAGCGTTTGCAGGCGAACCGCCAACTACCGCCCGACGTGCAGGCGGGCAGCATCGATGGACTGCACAACTGGATCGAAGCCATACGAACTTTTCCAAAACCGGTCATCGCGGCCGTGGAAGGATCGGCAGCTGGCGCAGGCTTTTCCCTGTCCCTGGCGTGCGATTTCATTGTGGCGTCGAGCCAGGCCGTGTTTGTCATGGCTTACAGCAATATTGCCCTGTCTCCCGATGGCGGGGGAAGCTGGAATCTCGTGCGGGCGCTGCCGCGTCAACTGGTGACGGAACTGCTGATGTTGGGAGAACGCATCGGCGCCAGCCGCTTGCACGCGTTAGGGATAGTCAACGTGGTGGTCGATCCTGGGGAGGCGCTTCAGGCTGCGCTCGATCTGGCCGAACGACTCAACACCCGTGCGCCGAATGCGCTGACGAGCATCAAAGATCTGATCGGCGAGGCGCCAATGGCGACGCTGTCGCAGCAGCTTGTTCTCGAGCGAGATCATTTTGTGAAAAACCTGCATCACGCGAATGCGGGTATCGGCATCACGGCTTTTCTGGAAAAGAAAGCGGCCAAGTACGAGTGAGCGCTGGCAGGAGGTGCCCGCGGGAGGGGGCATGCGCCATGCTCTGCGCGGCCTGCTCGCTTTGCAGTGCACCTTGGCAGGCTGGTGCCGTCACGGGTGGACAGGTCACCAGAGGCTGACACCCTGGTGACAACCTGTTTGAAGTGGGGACGTCGCCAGCGCGACAATGAAGCCGATTCCAGTCACACAAAAGACAGGCCATGGACGATCCCATTCTTACGATCGACGAACGCGAGGCGATCAACAGCGGTCGCTGGTTTTCTTCCCTTTCCCCCTCATTGCGGCACGACATTCTCCGATGCGCCTACGTCAAGCGATTCCGAGACAACGAGCTCATAGCAGCGCGAGGCGATCCCCCGGTCGAGTGGTCGGCTTGCGCGCGAGGCGCCGTACGCGTGAGTTCCACATCAATTTCCGGCAGACAGGTGACGTTGACCTATGTGGAGCCAGGAATCTGGTTCGGCGATGTGTCCATCTTCGATGGCGATCGGCGCACGCACGATGCGTATGCTCACGGCGAGACCACGCTGTTGTGCGTCTCACGAACCGATTTTCAGAAAATTCTCGGGCTTCATGTCGAGCTCTACGAGGCGCTCGTTCGCTTGCAGTCACGTCGGATCCGCCAGCTCTATGGTCTGGTGGAAGATCTGAACACCTTGCCCTTGCGTGCGCGGCTGGCCAAGCAACTGCTGCACCTTGTACGCAGCTATGGGGTGCCGTGCCTGGCGGACGGGCGGGAGGTGCGAATCGGCCTGCAACTTGCCCAGGAGGAATTGGCGCAATTGCTGGGTGCTTCGCGCCAGCGTGTCAACCAGGAGCTCAAGACCATGGAGCGAGAAAACGCGATCCGCATCGAACCCGGAGGGCTGGTTGTTCGAGATCGAGATGCACTGATGCGAATTGTCGAATTCGATAACTGATCCCTCCAATCTGCCCGAATGCTGAACTCGCATGACCGACTTTGATAACTTCGTTGGAACCCGGCCCGTGTCCGGGGCGCATGCCTTTGACGTCGGGCGACTGGCCACCTGGCTTGGCGAGAATCTCGAAGGATTCCAGGGGCCTCTGGACGTGGAGATGTTCAAGGGGGGGCAATCAAACCCGACTTACAAGCTGATCACGCCCCATCGGAGTTACGTGATGCGCGCGAAGCCCGGGCCGGTGGCCAGACTGCTGCCGTCAGCGCATGCGGTGGAGCGCGAGTTTGCCGTGATGAACGGGTTGCAGGGAACCGGGGTGCCCGTGGCCCGCATGTTCCTGCTCTGCGAGGACGAGTCCGTTATTGGCCGTGCTTTTTATGTGATGGAGTTCGTGCAGGGGCGCGTGCTGTGGGACCAGTCTCTGCCCGGGATGACACGCGAGGAGCGCGGCCGCATCTATGACGAGATGAATCGAGTGATTGCCACGCTGCATGGCGTGAAGTTTGCCGAGTGCGGCCTGGCCGACTTCGGCAAGCCGGGAAACTATTTCGAGCGCCAGATCAGCCGCTGGAGCAAACAATACCTGGCCTCCATCACGCAGCCGATCCATGAGATGGACCGGTTGATGGCGTGGTTGCCAGAGCACATTCCCGAGCGGGCACGCGACCCTTCGCTGGTGAGCATCGTTCACGGGGACTATCGGCTCGACAACCTCATGTTCCACCCGAGCGAACCTCGTGTACTGGCCGTTCTCGACTGGGAGTTGTCTACGCTGGGGCATCCACTGGCCGACTTCAGCTACCACTGCATGGCTTGGCACATTCCTCCGGGGGCGTTCCGCGGCATCGGAGGGCTCGATCTTCCGGCCTTGGGCATCCCATCGGAGCAGGAATACATTGACTGGTACTGCGAGCGCACGGGGTTTGCGACCCCTGGCGAACTTCAGGGCGACTGGAATTTCTATCTCGCTTACAACATGTTTCGGATCGCAGCCATTCTGCAGGGCATCGCCCGGCGCGTCGAAGCGGGCACAGCGTCCAGCGATCAGGCCCGGGCATCCGGTGCCGGGGCCAGGCCCATGGCTGAACTGGCCTGGAAATACGCACAGCGCGCCTGACCCATCCCGGTTATGCAAGCTTCCAATTTGTCTCAGGAGAGTGTTGTCATGAATTTCGATTACAGCCCCAAGGTCAAGGAAATGCAGGCCCGCCTCCTGGCCTTCATGGATGAATATATTTATCCGAACGAAGCCCGTTTCTACGAGGAGATTGCCGCCAACCGTGCAGCGGGCAACGCCTGGATTCCCACATCTCTGATCGAGGAGCTCAAGCCCAAGGCGCGAGCCGCTGGCCTGTGGAATTTGTTTCTTCCTCGGTCGACCCGCGCCCCCGAGGGGCTGTCCAACCTGGAATACGCCCCCTTGTGCGAGATCATGGGCCGGGTTCCTTTTGCCGCGGAGGTGTTCAATTGCTCCGCACCGGACACTGGCAACATGGAAACCCTGGAGCGTTATGCCAGTGAAGCGCTCAAGGACCAGTGGCTCGAACCTCTTCTCAAAGGTGAAATTCGTTCGGCCTTTCTGATGACAGAGCCGGAAGTGGCGTCTTCGGATGCCACCAATATCCAGTGCCGAATCGAACGAGATGGGGACGATTACGTGATCAATGGCCGCAAGTGGTGGTCGTCGGGCGCGGGCGACCCGCGTTGTGCTGTCTACATCGTCATGGGAAAAACCGATCCTGAGGCTGGGCGCCACCAACAGCAGTCGATGATCGTGGTGCCGGCCAATGCCAAAGGGGTGACCGTGGTGCGGCCGTTGACGGTTTTTGGCTGGGACGACGCCCCACATGGCCATATGGAGGTACTGCTCGAGAACGTGCGAGTACCCGCTTCCAACATTCTCCTTGGGGTAGGGCGCGGCTTCGAAATAGCCCAAGGTCGTCTGGGTCCAGGACGTATCCACCATTGCATGCGGTCCATCGGTGCTGCCGAGCGTGCGCTCGAACTGATGTGCCGGCGATTGAATGCGCGCATTGCCTTCGGCCGCGAAATTGCGCGCCAATCCGTCTGGCAGGAACGCATCGCAGAGTCACGCTGCCTGATCGAGCAGGCCCGTCTGCTGACGCTCAAGGCGGCTTACATGATGGATACCGTGGGCAACAAGGTGGCCAAGGCGGAGATCGCGATGATCAAGATCGTGGCACCCAGCATGGCCTGCAAGGTGATCGATTGGGCTATCCAGGCCCACGGTGGCGCCGGCGTTTCCAACGATTTTCCACTGGCCAGTGCCTACGCGCACCAGAGGACGTTGCGCCTTGCCGACGGACCGGACGAGGTGCACCGCAACTCGCTGGCCAAACTGGAACTGGCGCGTTATCTGGTCCATCCGACCGAAGTCGACATGCCTATTACGCGTGGTGCCTGAGTGGCGTAATGCGATCAGCGGCATTGGCTTGCCGGTTTGAATCCAGGGGCTTTCGTGTGAAATATCTTTCGAGACAGGTTTTCGCAGGGCCTGGTGGAGCAGATAGAATACGAGGCTTGTCGGAGCGTAGCGCAGCCTGGTAGCGCATCTGCTTTGGGAGCAGAGGGTCGCGAGTTCGAATCCCGCCGCTCCGACCATTTCACCATGGGCCAGTCGTTTGGCCCGTCTCCGTCCGATCTGCCCGTAGCTCAACTGGATAGAGCAACGGCCTTCTAAGCCGTAGGTCGGGGGTTCGAGTCCCTCCGGGCAGGCCATTGCCCATTCGGATCGCTTTTCCTGGCATGGCGCTTTTTGTTGCATGCGCCTCACCGATGTCGACATGGATGCCGCGCTGGAGCGGTGCTTTCTGGTCGCCATGGAACCGCCTGTCAGATGGTCGCGATCAGCAACTCCTCCGAACTCGAAGGCCGAAGGCCATCCGTGCGGCCGGCGAAGTAACGCTCGGTCAGGCTGGCAGCGCTCACGTGCCGGACGTCCCCGAAGCCCGCCTCGCGGGCCAGTGCCAGCATCTCCTCGGGCGTGAAGAAGCTGAGGAAAGGCGTGCCGGCCGAACGCGCGAATTTTTCGGTCGTCTGGCGTTGGGGGCGCTCCTCCGGGTCCAGGCATTCCAGTGGCAGCATGAAGGTCATGGCCAGCGTGGAGCCGGGCGCCAGTCGGGCCACGTGACGCAGCGTCGCCAGGATGGCGTCCCGTGTGAGGTACATGGAAACGCCGGTGGATGCCACCACTGCGGCCTGGCGCGCATCGAACCCGCTGGCCAGCAACAGCTCCCACCAGGAATCCCCCACCTCGAAGTCCACCGGCACGAGGCGCAGCCAGTCCGGCACACCGAAACCCAACGCCATCAGGCGCTCGCGCTTCCAGCTCTGAGGGCCCGGCTGGTCCACCTCGAACACCCGCAGCGTGGCCGCCATTTCGGGCCGGCGCTGGGCGAAAGTGTCTAGTCCCGCGCCCAGGATGACGTACTGACCGACACCGAGAGTGGCCTGCGCCACCACCAGATCCTCGATGAAGCGGGCTCGGGCCACGATGGAGGCCCGAGCCCGGCGGGTGGTCTGCACGCCCATGTCCGGGCGGCGCTGCCAGCCCTCATCCGGCGCCGCCAATCGCAGGCCGATCACGTCCTCGAACACGTGCGGCAGCGCATCGACCTGGACGTGCAGAGCGCGCCACAGCGCAACCCGTACCGCTGTTTTGTCGGGTGTTTCCGCTCGAGTGTCACGCATGTTGCTTCCTTCTGTTTTTCACAGGGTCCTATTGAAAATGGTCTGCAGTATCCGGATCGGCGTGGGATGGCTCCTGATACGTGCGAATTTCGAGGTTGTGTCCACTGGGATCGAAAAAGTAGAGTGCGTCCGCCGTGCCTTTTGCGCCGAGTGCCTTTCCCGGCGGGCCGGCTTGTCGTTCAAATGGCTGTCCGCCAAAAGGAATATTTGCCTGGATCAGGCGGTCATGCAAGGCATCGAAGGTGGCTCGATCCATGGAAAACGCCAGGTGGCCCCGGTCCGCAGGGTTTTCGTGCATGAGGTCCAGAGTCAGGCTCTCATTGACCCGAATGACATGAAACGGCGCGGCCCAGCCCAGATGCTGGAAACCCAACACGGTGACGTAGAACGCGACGGATTCGACGAGGTCCGAAACTCGAACGATGGTGTGGTCAAGCGCAATCATTCTTGGATCCCATGAGAAACAATCGGGTCATGGTAGATGCCGTTGGAATCACGTCAAATACCTACAATGTCAAAACATTTGATACATTGAGTTGAAAATATCGATGCGCCATTTGCAGGGACTGACCTCGTTTGTGGAGGCTGCCGAGAGCGGGAGTTTCAGCAGTGCGGCTGCAAAACTGGGGGTGACACCCGCAGCGGTGAGTAAAAATGTGGGGCGGCTGGAGAAGGCGCTTCAGGTCCGTCTGTTTCATCGATCGACGCGGCGACTCGTGTTGACCCCAGAGGGGCAGACTTTGCTGACACAGGCAGGAAGCGCGCTGCGCTTGCTCAACGAGGCGGCGGACAGCGTGTCCCATGCCAATTCGGAGCCTGAGGGACAGGTTCGAATTTCCGCGGGAATCTCTTTCGGACGCCAGTTCGTCCTGCCTGTTCTGCCAAAGATAGCCAAGCGCTTTCCAAAACTGGAGATCGAACTTGGACTGGACAACCGCACCGTGGATCTGGTTGGAAGTGGCTATGACATTGGGGTTCGTGTTGGCGAACTTCGCGACGCGGCCTGGATCGCCCGACCCATTTGCCCCTTGATCAGCGTGCTGGTCGCGTCACCAGGATACCTGCGCAAAAATGGTGTGCCAGCCGGACCGGACGATCTCAAAGATCACCGTGTCCTGGGACTCCGGTTTGACTCGGGGGACATTGCCGAGTGGCGATTCAGAAATCTGTCCGGTCGGGGCGGCATGAAATGGGTGCCACACGCCCAGGTGTGGGCTTCGGACCCGGATATGTTTCTTGAGCTGGCGGCTTCCGGCGAGGGCATCAGCCAGGCCGCACTTCAGCATGCGGCCCCCTGGTTGCGATCAGGGCGCCTGAAGCTGGTGCTCCACGATCAATACGACCATGGCACTCGCCAAATATTTCTTTGCTACCCCAACCGCCAGCTCTTGAGCAAGCGTGTTCGGATCGTGGTGGAGGCCCTGTGCTCGGAACTGACTGAACAGCCGGATCTGGGACTTCGCCTGTCTGCTGTTCAACGTGAATGGTGCGCAAGCTGACTGGTCCTCGCAGGCGAAGGCCAGTCGCCCCTGCGGTCGGATGCAGGGGTTCAGGCCGGCCCAACGGCCGCGCATTGAGGTGTCTGGTCGGCGCGCTGCGGTCAGAAACACGTGAAGCCTTGCGCTGCCTCAAACCCGCGCGTGGAGGCAGGGGGGCGATGCCGGGCAGAATTCAGGGTATGACGCAGCAGGTATTGATCGTGGGTGGCGGCATTGGCGGGTTGGCGACGGCATTGACCTGTGGGCGAGCCGGCTGGGATGTTCAACTGTTCGAGCGGGCTGCCGAGTTCAGTGAGGTCGGCGCGGGCATCCAGGTGGGCCCCAATGTGGTCGGGCTTCTGCATGAATGGGGGTTGCAAGACGCCTTGGCGCGCGTTGCAGCGTACCCCGGACGTCTGCAGATCCGGGATGCCAGTTCCGGGCGTGAACTGGGGGTGCTGCCGCTGGGCGAACGGGCGGTACAGAAATATGGCGCGCCATACGCCACGATTCATCGCGCGGATCTTCTGGAGCTGCTGCTGGATGCCGTGCGCACACAAACATCCACCGATCTGCATCTGGGGCAGTGTTTGATGCAATTCGACGACGATGGGCACCGGGTGGCGCTCAGGACGGTGGAAGGGTTGGCGGCGCAAGGGGAGGCCCTGGTCGGCGCCGATGGTTTGTGGAGCAAGGTGAGGGAAACGCTTCTTGCCGACGGTTCGCCCCGAGTGCCAGGCCATCTGGCCTACCGTGCCATGCTAC
This sequence comes from Pseudomonadota bacterium, assembly GCA_023396625.1. Lineage (GTDB taxonomy): Bacteria > Pseudomonadota > Gammaproteobacteria > Burkholderiales > Burkholderiaceae_C > JAEWVY01. The sequence goes on from JAEWVY010000050.1 coordinate 14,540, forward strand.
CGCAGAGCTGTCTGCCCGTGCATTTGCGCAGCCAGCAGGTCACGGCCTGGCTTGGTCCGGGGATGCACGTGGTTGAGTATCCGGTGCGTGGAGGCGAATGGCTTAACGTGGTAGCCATTGTCGAAGGCCGGGTGGAGGGTGACCCGAGGTCCTGGAACCACGAGGCGCACCTGACGGATGTGCACCAGGCGTTGGAGCGTGCTTGCGGCCCCCTGCGCGATTTGATTCATGCCGTGCCCCAGTGGCGCTTCTGGGTGCTTTGTGATCGTCCACCGATTCGGGCGGCCAGCCAGCAGGCGCGTGGACGGGTGGCCTTGCTGGGGGATGCTGCACACCCCATGCGCCCCTATCTGGCTCAAGGCGCCGGGATGGCCATCGAGGATGCGCAGGCGTTGGGCCAGGCGCTGATGCTGGACCAACTTCCGGTGCAGGAGCGGCTGCGGCGTTACGCGCACAGCCGCTGGCAACGCTGTGCGCGTGTGCAGGCCCAATCCATCCGCAACGGGGTTGTCTTCCATTCCCGCGGCCCGCTGCGCTGGGGGCGGGATGCTTCCCTGCGCTTGCTGGGAGAGCGGATCCTCGATGTCCCTTGGCTCTATCGGGGCGCCGGGAGTGTTCCGAAATAGTAATAAATAGATAGCAAACTATCTATGAATGACGATGGGAAATGGCATTTTTCATTATAAATCTGTGCGCAATCTCCAGATTTCGGGGAACAGCACGATGTCGAGCATTTTGCGCAGGTAGCTGACGCCACCTGTGCCG
>JAEWVY010000104.1 GCA_023396625.1 Pseudomonadota bacterium
AGGTCTTGCCCGAGCCGGTCACGCCCAGCAGCGTCTGAAAGACTTCCCCGTCGTTCACCCCGTCCACCAGTTCGGCGATCGCCTGCGGCTGGTCGCCTGCCGGGGGATAGGGCTGGTACAACTGAAAGGGCGAGCCTGGAAAACGCACGAACGTGCCTTCTGCGGACGCAGCTGGCACGGCAGGCGCGAGCGCCTGGGCAGGGGGTTGGGTGGCAGGCATGGTCGGTGAGGGGAAACAGCCGGACAATAAGGCATCGTGGCGGGTTGGGGATGACGCGGCGGCATCCCGGGTACGCCTCTACCCCGCGAAGGCACGCTCGCAACAAGCTGGTATTTTATACAGCTATCAATCCAATAAAAGGGAGAAAATCCTGCGCTTTCGAACCGAAGTTGTGCCCCCGCTTGATGCTTTGCTCGCGGACGTGCGCGCCTGCACCCGGTGCGCGCCGGATCTGCCACTGGGCCCCCGCCCGGTGTTGCAGTTGCATCCGTCGGCGCGCATCCTGGTGGCGGCGCAGGCGCCGGGACGCAAGGTGCATGAAACCGGCCTGCCATTCAACGACGCCAGTGGCGACCGGCTGCGCGACTGGCTGGGCATCACGCGCGAGGTGTTTTACGACCCCACGCAACTGGCTATCGTGCCCATGGGTTTTTGCTTTCCCGGCACGGGCAAGTCGGGCGACCTGCCGCCGCGCCCCGAATGCGCCCCCCTTTGGCGCGGCCGCCTGCTGTCGCACCTGAAACAGCTTCAGCTCACCCTGGTGATCGGCCGCTATGCGCAGGCCTACCACCTGCCGGGTTCCCACGCCACGCTGACCGAACTGGTGCGCGACTGGCCCAGCCACTGGCCCACCGTCGTGCCCCTGCCCCACCCCAGCCCGCGCAACAACCAGTGGCTGCGCCCCAATCCCAGGTTCGAATAGGAACTGCTGCCGCGCTTGCGCACCCGCGTGACAGCGGTACTGGGCGCTCAGCAATAGTCCTGTGGCCTGGTCGGGCCGGTAAAATACGCCATGGGCCGGCGCCACGTGGCCGGCTGGCGACTTTTCTTCCCCGACTTCTCCTCACAGGACCCTTCCATGTCTCTCTTTTCCGCCGTCGAAATGGCCCCGCGCGACCCCATTCTGGGTCTGAACGAGCAATTCAACGCCGACACCAACCCGAACAAGGTCAACCTGGGTGTGGGCGTTTATTACGACGACAACGGCAAGCTGCCCCTGCTGGCCTGCGTGCAGGCTGCGGAAAAGGCCATGATGGACAAGCCCACCGCCCGCGGCTACCTGCCCATCGACGGCATCGCCGCCTATGACGCCGGCGTCAAGAGCCTGGTGTTCGGCGCCGACAGTGAACCCGTCAAGTCGGGCCGCGTGGCCACCATCCAGGCCATCGGCGGTACCGGCGGCCTCAAGGTGGGCGCCGATTTCCTGAAGAAGCTCAACCCCGGCGCCAAGGTGCTGATCAGCGACCCCAGTTGGGAAAACCACCGCGCGCTGTTCACCAGCGCCGGCTTCACGGTGGAAACCTACCCCTACTATGACGCCGCCGCCCGTGGCGTGAACTTCGACGCCATGCTGGCCGCGCTCCAGGCCGCAGCCGCCGGCACCATCGTCGTGCTGCACGCCTGCTGCCACAACCCCACGGGCTACGACCTCACGCCCGCGCAGTGGGACCAGGTGGTGGCCACCGTCAAGGCGCGCAACCTGACCGCGTTCCTGGACATGGCCTACCAGGGCTTTGGCTACGGCATCAAGGAAGACGGCGCCACGGTGCAGAAATTCGTGGACGCCGGCCTGAACTTCTTCGTCTCCACCTCCTTCAGCAAGAGCTTCAGCCTGTACGGCGAGCGCGTGGGCGCCCTGTCGGTGCTGTGCGCCAGCAAGGAAGAGGCCGACCGCGTGCTCAGCCAGCTCAAGATCGTGATCCGCACCAACTACTCCAACCCGCCCACCCACGGTGGCGCCGTGGTGGCTGCCGTGCTGGGCAACCCCGAACTGCGCGCCCTGTGGGAAAAGGAACTGGGCGAAATGCGCGTGCGCATCAAGGCCATGCGGCAAAAGTTGGTGGACGGCCTGAAGGCTGCGGGCGTCAAACAGGACATGAGCTTCATCACCCAGCAGATCGGCATGTTCAGCTACTCGGGCCTGACCAAGGACCAGATGGTGCGCCTGCGCAATGAATTCGGCGTGTACGGCACCGACACGGGCCGCATGTGCGTGGCCGCGCTGAACAGCAAGAACATCGACTACGTCTGCGCCGCCATCGCGGCCGTTCTCTGACGCAGGGCGGTTTCATAGGCCGGGAGCCGCCTTGGGGCGGCTTTTTTAATTAAAAATGGCTATTTCCATTGTGAAATGGTCTTGTGTTGCTATCAATTTTTATTTACTCGAGGTGACGGACACACCGTTTTAGCAATACGGGACCTCGAATCTCCTGGAATGCAAGGTCCTGGTGATGCGGGATACCTCCGATGCGCCCGGCGTTGACACCTGTTATATTGCACTGCAACATTTTTGCTTCCCCATCGCCATGCTCTACCAGATCTATGAAACACAGCGCTCCCTCATGGAGCCGTTTGCCGACCTGGCCCAGGCCTCAGCCAAGATCTATGGCAATCCGTTGTCTCCTTTCGGCCAGCTGCCGATGGCGCAGCGCATTTCCGCCAGCTATGCCCTGCTGCATCGCCTCGGCAAAGACTACGAAAAGCCCGAATTCGAGATTCGCACCGTTGCCGTGGACGGCGTCAACGTGGCCATTCACGAGCGCGTCGAGATCGACAAGCCGTTCTGCGAGTTGCGTCGCTTCAAGCGCTTCAGCGATGACCCTCCGACCTTGACCAAACTCAAGAACCAGCCTGCGGTGCTGATCGTGGCGCCCCTGTCGGGCCACTACGCCACGCTGTTGCGCGACACGGTGCGCACCATGCTCAAGGACCACAAGGTCTACATCACGGACTGGAAAAATGCCCGGCTGGTGCCGTTGTCCGAGGGCGAGTTCCATCTCGACGACTACGTCAACTACGTCCAGGAATTCATCCGGCACCTGCAGCGCGAATATGGCAACTGCCACGTGATGAGCGTCTGCCAGCCCACGGTGCCGGTGCTGGCGGCCGTGTCCCTCATGGCCTCCCGGGGGGAACTCACGCCCCTGACCATGACCATGATGGGCGGGCCGATCGACGCGCGCAAGTCCCCGACAGCGGTCAACAACCTGGCGATGAACAAAAGTTTCAGTTGGTTCGAGAACAACGTGATCTACCGGGTGCCGGGCGGTTTCCCGGGCGCAGGACGCCGCGTATACCCAGGTTTTCTTCAGCATACGGGGTTCGTGGCCATGAACCCGGACCGGCATGCCACGAGCCACTACGACTATTTCAAGGACCTGATCAAGGGTGACGACGCCAGCGCCGAAGCCCACCGGAAGTTCTACGACGAATACAACGCCGTGCTGGACATGGATGCCGACTATTACCTCGAAACCATCCGCACCGTGTTCCAGGACTTCAAGCTCGTCAACGGCACCTGGGACGTGCGCTCCCCCGCGGGCAAGCTCGAGCGCGTGCGCCCGCAGGACATCACCACCACGGCCCTGTTCACGGTCGAAGGCGAGCTCGACGACATTTCCGGCTCCGGCCAGACCGAGGCGGCGCACGACCTGTGCACCGGCATCGTACGCAAGGAACAGCACCACCTGGAGGTGGAGGGCGCAGGCCACTACGGGATCTTCAGCGGTCGCCGGTGGCGGGAAATGGTCTATCCCCGCATCCGGACCTTCATTCTTGCGCATCAGCCGGCACCTGCTGCAGCGCATGCCCCCGCGGCGCCGGTGGTGAACGAAGTCATGACACCGGCCAGACGCAGCGCCGCGGCCCGCCAGCCGGCATCCCGCCCTGTCGCGGCGTCCCGCAGGGCGAAAAAGGCAGACTGAGGCGCCCGACGACGCCGTGACCGACCTGTCCTTGCGGGCCTCCCGGCTGAACGACCTTCTGCCGCAGACGCAGTGCACCCGCTGCGGCTACCCAGACTGCGCCGCCTACGCCCAGGCGATCGCCCAGGGGGCGGCACCGATCAACCAGTGCCCTCCCGGGGGAGCCGAAGGCGTGGCCCGCCTGGCCCGGGCCACTGGCCAGCCGGCCTTGCCGCTGAATCCCGACCACGGCATCGAAGGCCCCCGGCGGCTGGCCGTCATCGACGAGGCCTGGTGTATTGGCTGCACCCTGTGCATCAAGGCCTGCCCGACCGACGCGATCCTGGGAAGCAACAAGCGCATGCACACGGTGATCGAACGCCATTGCACGGGCTGCGAGCTGTGCATTCCTGTGTGTCCCGTGGACTGCATCAGCCTTGAAAACGCCAGTGGCGAACGCACCGGCTGGGCGGCCTGGTCAGCGCAGGATGCCGCTCAGGC
>JAEWVY010000128.1 GCA_023396625.1 Pseudomonadota bacterium
GGTGTCCTGCGCGACAACGCCGCGCACGCTGGCGCCCCAGGCCGCCAGGGTGGCCAGCGCCTCGTCCACCGCCGGCCTTGGCGTGGCGGTGAATTCGACGCGCAGCATGCCGCGCTCGAAATCGCGCTCGAGCACGCGGTGGCCGAAATGGATCTGGGCCGTGGTGAAGGGGGTGAGCTGCTCGACCTGGAATTCAAGCACTTGCCGCAGGTTGTCCTCGGTGGCCAGGGGCAGGGTCAGGGTCCGCCGCAGGACCTGGCCCGCCGGCACGGCGAGCACCACCTCGCGCTGGCCGGGCCGCAGCGCATCCAGCGCCGCGGCGAGTTCGGCCCGCCGGACCTCGGCGTCCGCGCCGGTCAGCGGCAGCCGTCGCCGCTCGATCAGGCGCCCCGCCTCGATGCCGTGGAGCATCAACGCGCCAGGCGTCAGCCCGACCGGCGGGAAGGCGGCCAGATCCGGCCCGGCCCCGCGCGCCCAGGCCGGCAGCAGTGCGCGCAGTTCGCCAAGCCACCAGCGCAGGAAGCGGCGGGGCAGCAGCGACCGGATGAGCCGGGCCAGGCCCTGCCGGGTGTTTTCCGTTGCCATGTTCATGTTTCCGTGTTCAAGGACCTGCAGTTTCGTTCATGGGCACGCCGCCCTGCCCTTCCCCCCAGGCCAGCACGGCCACCGGCTGGGCGGCCCCGCGGAGGAGCCGGACGGTGGCCTGCCGCGTGAAGGCCGCCCCTTCGGGCAGCTGGACTTCGCTGCGCACCGTGTAGGTGGCCTGGCCGGCCGTCAAGGGCATCACGAACACGCCGCCCGCGGCGAACGGCGGGGCATCCTGCCCCGCGGCGACGGCCGCGTCGCGCTGGCGCAGGTATTGCTCGACCTGCTCGGCGCTGACGCCGGGCAGCGCCCGCAGCACCTGCGCCGGCGCGGCGGCCGCGGCGATGCCGGGCTGGCGCGAATGGACGGTGAGCGCGGGGGCAAGCTGCCGAAAGAGTGCCGGGGTCATGCCCATCACCTGCTGTAGTTCTTCCAGGGTTTCAAACGGCGCATTGGCCGGTCCGTCGCTTCTGCCGGCGGCCCGGTAGTCGTCGGCCTCGGCGCCCTGCGGCCGCCGCAGGCTGTCCGCATCGCGCCAGTCGACCACGGCATCCAGCAGCGCGGCACTTTCCGCCTCACCCAGGCCCGCGGACCGGAACAGGCCCAGCAGCAGGGCGTCGGGCGCCGCGTTGAGGTCGATTTTAGCGGTCTCGGGCACGATGACCACGCGCACGGCGACGCCATCGAGCCCGAACGCGCGCGCGACGCCGTCGGCGCGCCAGCGCATGGGGTCGGTGCCGGGCTTGAGCAGTTCGAGAAAGGCACGCTGGGCCCCCGCGTCGGCCAACGCGCGGGCGCGGGCCGCGAGCAGCTGGTTGCGCGTGGTCTGCAGTTCCCCGCGCATGCCGAAGGCGAAGTTGCCCGCGATCACGGCCAGCAGCGACACCACCCACAGCACGAGCACCAGCGCGACACCGCGCTGGCCGGGCGGCGCCGGCCGGCCCGGCGGGCGAGACGCCTGCGCGCGCCTCATGGCGTCCCCGTCGCGAGCATGGGCGCCACCACGAACTCCGGCCATTCCGCGCCACGGCGCAGGCGCACCTGGACCCGGATGAGCTGCGGCAGCCGCTGGGGATGGTCCCAGCGGTCGGTCCAGAGGGACTCGGCACCCTCGGCCTGGCGGCCGAAATAGCTGAGCCACAGTTCCTCGACCCCTTCGAGCTCGGTGCTGATCAGCACCATGGGCTCGGCGCTGGCGAGCGCGCCGAAGTCCTGCATGCGCGGATTCACCGCCGCCTGGCGCCAGACGATGCGCTGGCCCGCGGCGTCGCGCTCCAGCGCGACCGACATGGCGCGCAGCCCGCCGCCGCCCACGCGGGCCGGCAGGGGCGCGACGAAGCTCAGACGGTCCCGCTCGCCGGTGAAGGCCAGGCGCGGGCTGGTGCCGCCTTTCCACTGATAGGGCTGGATCTGCGCCAGCTCGCGCCGCAGGAAGCCTTCGACCGAGCGCACGGTGGCCATGGTGTCGGCGGAATTCTGCGCCGCGTCCCAGCTGCGCACGCCCAGGCGCAGGCCGCCGAACAGCAGCACCAGGATCAGCCCCAGCAGGGCCATGGCGATGAGCAGCTCCAGCAGCGTGAAGCCGCGCGCGGATCGCTTCATGGCCGCCCCCCCGGCAGGCTCGGCCCCAGGCGCAGGGTGGCCAGTTCGATGGCGCGTTCGCGGCCGCCTTCCGTCCAGCCCACGCGCACCCGCGCCTCGTACAGGCGCACCGGCACCAGCGGCCGTCCGGCGGCGTCCACCGCGGTGTCGGGCACCCCGAGGCTGCCATCCTCACCCACCCAGGGCGACACCACCAGCTGCCACCGCAGGTCGTCGCCCAGCTGGCCGGTGGTCGTGCCGGGCACCAGGGGCTGGGTCACGCCCGCCGTCTCGAGCCGCGACTCGGCCAGCAGCAGCGCCCGGCTGTAGGCGTCCGACAGCCGGGCGTTGCGCAGGCCGCCGGAGAAGATCTGCAGGATCACGCCGAGCGTGAGCGACAGCACGACGAAGGCGACCAGCACCTCGATCAGCGTCATCCCGCGCTGGCCGCGCCTCCTGGTTCGTCGCGACATGGTTCAATTGAGGATGGTGACTTTGCCGGTCAGCCAGTTCACGTCCACCGCGTAACGGTGGTCGCGCGCGGCCAGCGTGATCCGCCCGCCGGTGGAGCCGCCGTCGGGATAGAAGCGGATGGCGCCGGTCTTTTCACCGACGCGCTCGGACTGGGCGGTGAACAGGCTGATCTCGGCATGGCCGGGCAATGGG
>JAEWVY010000218.1 GCA_023396625.1 Pseudomonadota bacterium
GTCTTCGAGTTCGGCCCGTGCCACATCGGGCTGTGGATGATGCAAAAATGAGAGCGAACGACGTAGATCCCAAGCTGGAGAAAGCTTGATTTCATCCAAATATTCAGGGGGCACTGTTTCGGCCAGATCCACCCGCGGCAAGGCAGCCGCGATCGCCCGTCGCAGGTAGGCCTGCGGCAGGCCGGCCACCGTGGGGTAGACGGGCGTCAGCGCGTCCGGCAGGGGTTTGCCTGCGGCGGACACCGCCGGGTGCATCATCACCCGACCCATGAAGCCCCCGCGCAGCTCGCCGCGCACGCGCACGCGCGCACCCACGGCCAGGGTCTTGCACTGGGACGGATAGAAACTGAAAAAGCGCAGCAGGCAGGTGTCGGAGCCATCGTCCACCGTCACCAGCAGCTGCCGCCGCGGCCGGGCCACCACCTCGCTGGCGGTGACCAGCGCCTCGACCTGCGCCACCTCGCCCTCGCGGGCATCGCGCAGCCGCACGATGCGGGTTTCGTCCTCGTAGCGCAGCGGCAGATGCAGCGCCAGGTCGATGTCGCGCACCAGCCCGAGCTTGCGCAGCGCCTTCTGCGCCGCGGACACCGTGGGACGTCCGGCGGCCGGCGGAGGCAGGGGGGCTTCACTGCTCGACGGAAGGGGCATGGCGGCATTGTCGCCCGAACATGCGCGCACCGGCGCGCGGCGGACACCGCCCGACCTCAGGCCCCGCCCAGCACAAGGGGAATGCGCCGTCGGCCAAACCCGCCCGCGGTCGCCGCGAAGCGCCCAGCCAAGACGCCACCGCAGTCCGGACAGTGGCCTTCGGGCGTGAGGCGGTAGCGCTCGATGCGATACCAGTCGCGCACGATCAGCGGGGCACGACAGTGCGGGCACCAGGTGGTGTCGCCCTCGGCGTCGCGTACGTTGCCGGTGTAGACATGCTGGAGTCCTTCCTGCCGGGCGATGTGGCGCGCCCGCGACAAGGTCGAGGGCGCCGTGGCCGGCACCTCGGGCATCTTGTGGTCAGGGTGGAAGGCCGAAAAATGCAGCGGCACGTCGGGGCCGAGCTCGCGCGCCACCCAGCGGCTCAGCGCGGCGACCTCTTCGTCCGAATCGTTGTGCCCGGGAATCAGCAAGGTGGTGATCTCGAACCACACCGACGTGTCGTGACGCAGGTACACCAGGGTGTCGAGCACGGGTTGCAGGCGCGAGCCGGTCAGCCGGAAATAGAAGTCGTCGGTGAAGGCTTTCAGGTCGACGTTGGCCGCATCCATCTTCGAAAAAAACGCGCGGCGCGCCGGCGCGTGGATGTAGCCGGCGGTCACCGCCACGGTCTGCACGCCCCGGGCGTGGCAGGCATCGGCCACGTCCATGGCGTATTCGGCGAAGATGACCGGATCGTTGTAGGTGAAGGCCACGCTGGTGCAGCCCGATTCGGCCGCCGCCCGGGCGATGGCTTCGGGGGTGGCCTGGTCCATCAGCCGGTCCATGTCCCGCGATTTGCTGATGTCCCAGTTCTGGCAGAACTTGCAGGCCAGGTTGCAGCCGGCGGTGCCAAAGGACAGCACGCTGCTGCCGGGATAGAAATGGTTCAGCGGCTTTTTCTCGATCGGGTCGACGCAAAAACCCGACGAACGGCCATACGTCGCCAGCACCATGCGGTCCCCCTCGCGCAGGCGCACGAAGCAGGCGCCGCGCTGGCCTTCATGGAGCTTGCAGTCGCGCGGGCACAGATCACACTGGATGCGCCCGTCCTCGATCGCGTGCCACCAGCGGGCGGGGTACAGCTCGTCCTCGGGCAGGGCCGGGTCGCTCATGCGCGTCCTCCACCCGCCGGGGCGTGCGCCGGCAGGTCCGTCTCGATCCATTTTTCCACCGTGTAGCGCGCCAGGCGCAGGCCCGGTGCCCAGAAGTGCGGCGGCAGACCGGCCTTGCGCTTGAGTTGCGCCATGAATTCGTCCGCATCAGGCAGTTGGGCCCAGACCTGCGGCAGGAAAGTGCTGCGGTGGCGACCATATTCCAGCACCACGCCATCCACCCCGGGGCGCAACTGGGCCAGCGCGTCAGCCTCGCTGTCGAACGCCAGAGTCTGCGCGGGCGACAGCAGCGACACCTCGATCCCGGTGCCATCGAATTCGTGCGCCGGCAGGGGCGGGAACCTCGGGTCGTGCATCGCGGCGGCCACGGCGTTGGCCTGCACGTCCAGCCACAGGGGCCGGTACGCCTGCAGCGAGCCGATGCAGCCGCGCAGACGGCCGTGCTGCGTGAGCGTGACGAAGGTGGCGCCCGGCGCCCGCAGCCACGGCGCATCGGCGGTCACGCCGTCCCCGGGCAAGCCCTGCTCGATGGCAATGGCTTGGCGGGCCAGCGCCAGCAGCGCCCGGCCCTGTTCAGCCGACAGCGTGTGCATGGGGTGCCTCCGTGAAGCTCAGGGCAGCGTACCCGACCACGCGGTCCCTGCTCCCCTCCGTGTCGCCCGAATTGCACAGGCCCAGCAACCGCGGCTGGAGCCGGTGACGCCGCGCCGCCAGCAGCAGGCCGTTGACCGGGGTGGCGCCGCAGGCCTGGTGGTGATCGAGCACGGGCCGCAGCGCGAGCATGTCCTGCACCGACGCCTGATCCACCCGCCGGGACTGCGCGTAGCCCAGGTAATGCGACAGGTCGGAACTCACCACGATCAGCGTGTCATCGCCACCCCACAGGGCGTCCAGGACCTCGGCCACCGCCTGCGGCGTGGCGTCCCCCACGGCCAGCGGCACGAGGGAGAAGTCGTCCAGCACCGCCTGCAAAAAAGGCAATTGCACTTCGAGCGAATGCTCCAGCGCATGGGCGGCTGGGCTGACCACGACCTGGGGCTGCGCCGCCAGCAGGCGCCCGGCCGCCGGGTCCACGGGGACTTCCCCCAAGGGCGTGGCGAAAGCCTGCGCGTCCGGCAGCGCGAGCCCACGCACCGGCACGCGGTGCACGGGGCCCAGCAGGACGACGCGGTGGATCTGCCCATGCCAGGGCCGCAGCAAGGCATAGGCCCGGGCGGCGGTCGAACCCGAATAGACATATCCCGCATGTGGAACGATCAGCGCCTTGGGTGGCGGGCCCGGCGTTGTGGCCTCGGGCCGGGCCGCGTCGAGCAGGGCGCCGACGGCACGCGCCAGCGCAGGCCCTTCGCCAGGGTAAAAGGCGCCGGCCACGGCGGCCTCACGGACCGTGTGCATGAATCCCCCTTCCGACGCGGCTCGACAAGCCGCCCATGAAAGGCATCTGGGACTGGTCCGGACGAAATCAAGCCGCCTGACACTCAGGGTCAGGCGGCCTGGATGCTCTTGATAAGATAGCTAGAAATGACCAGCTGACGCTGGAAACAGGCTATTTTTATGCGAAATTCGCTTTGAACCCGGCTTCAGGCCATGAACACCGCGATGAAGGCCAGCAAGAAAATCAGCACGGCGCCTGCGGCGGGAATCACCACCGGGATGTACTTGACCACCGCTTCGATGGGGTCTTGCTCGGCGCCGGGGGTGGGGCTGGTCGTGGGTGCGGACATGGAATCTCCTCGTTGGATCGCGTCCGGCGGATTTTAATGGCAAGCCCGCGGTCGCGTCAGAGCAGGGCGTAGGTGGTCGTGGCACGGCACACGCTGCGGCCATCGGCCACGCCGCGGATGTCGATGTCGCCGAACGCCAGCGCCTTGCCCGCGCGCAGCACCCGCGCCTCGATCAAGGCGTCCTGGTTCGACAGGGGCTTGAGAAAGCTGCTGTTCATCTGCACGGTGGTGCAGGGACGAAACGCGCCGAAGTGGCTGATCAGCGCCAGCACCATGGCCGTATCGGCCGCCGCCATCATCGCCTGGCCGCACACCATGCCGCCAACGCGGCTGAGCTGGTCGTTCTGCGGCAGGCGCAGCGTCGCCATCCCCGGCGCACAGGATTCGACCCGCAGGTCCAGGGCCTGCACCCAGGGTGCGAAAAGTTCGCCCAGGGCGGCTTGCAGGGTTTCGGTGTTCATGACCGGGAGACTCCAGGAGAAAGGGACAGACGGGTCGACAGGTGTTCCAGCTGGTGGGAAAGGTTCTCCACGGCCCGGGTGAGCGCCAGCAGCTCCCGTTCCTTCAGGAGATCGATTTTCTGGTGCAGCAGCTCGATTTCCAGTTCCGCCTTGAGGTTGATTTCGTAATCGTTTTCAGCGCGCTGCCTGTCGATCTCGGACTGCCGGTTCTGGCTCATCATGATGGCCGGCGCGGTGTAGGCGGCCTGAAACGACAGCAGCAGGTTCAGCAGGATGAACGGATAGGCGTCCCAGGCGTGGCTGCCGCGCAGGCTGTTGAGCGTGATCCAGGCCACGATGGCCGTGCTCTGGATGGCCATGAAGGTCCAGCTGCCCACGGTGCGGGCCACGGCATCGGCCAGGCGCTGGCCCAGCGTGACAGGGGCCGGCGCGACCTCCACCGGATGCGCGTTGCGCCGCGGCGCCTTCTCGCGGTGCGCCTTGCGGTGCGTGCGCAGCACGGAGAGCCAGCGCTGCTCTTCCTCGGCCAGGTGATGCACCGCGTCATGGGCAGGGGGGGGCTGAAGGGGCATGGCACAGGTCTCCTGGGTGTGGGGCCGGCAGGTTCAATACAACTCGGCGTCGAACCCGGCCTGGCGCAGATGCGCCAGCACATTTTGCACATGGTCGTGGCCACGCGTCTGGAGCACGAGCTCGATGTCCACGTTTTGCGCCGACAGGGCGCTGAAGGCGCGCTGATGGTGCACCTCGTCGATGTTGGCGCCCGCCTCAGCCACCGTGCCCGTGATCCGCGCCAGCGAACCGGGCGCATCGCGCGAGTTCACCCGCAGACGCACCAGCCGCCCCGCGCGCACCATGCCACGCTCGATGATCGCCGCCAGCAGCAGCGGCTCGATGTTGCCGCCGGACAGCACCAGGCCGACCTTGCGCCCCCGCAAGCGCTCCGGATGCCGCAGCAGCGCCGCCAGCGGCGCCGCGCCGGCGCCCTCGACCACGGTTTTCTCGATCTCCAGCAGCATCAGGACCGCCTGCTCGATGTCGCCCTCGTCCACCAGCAGCAGGTCATCCACCCGGGCCCGGACCAGGGCCTCGGTCAGCACACCGGGCGCGCCCACGGCAATGCCCTCGGCAATCGTGTTCGTGCCCTGCGGCAGCCGCGCGCCCTTGATGGCGTTGTACATCGCGGGAAAACGCGTCGCCTGCACCCCGACGACCTCGATCCCGGGCTTGAGCGCTTTCGCCGCCGTGGCCATGCCGGCGATCAGGCCGCCCCCGCCCACAGCCACCACCAGCGTGTCCAGCCCCGGCACGGCCTGCAGCATCTCCAGGGCGATCGTGCCCTGCCCGGCGATCACCGCCGCGTCGTCGTAGGGATGCACGAAGGTGAGCTCGCGCGACCGGGCCAGCGCCAGCGCATGCTGGCGGGCTTCCTCCAGCGTGTCGCCATGCAGCACCACTTCGGCGCCAAAGCCGCGCGTGCGCTCGATCTTCACGCCCGGCGTGAAGCGCGGCATCACGATCACCGCGCGCATGCCCAGCCGCTGGGCATGGTAGGCCACACCTTGCGCGTGGTTGCCCGCCGACATGGCGATCACGCCACGTCGTTTCTGCACCTCATCGAGCTGGGCCAGCTTGTTGCAGGCACCGCGCTCCTTGAACGAGGCCGTGAACTGCAGGTTCTCGAATTTCAGAAACACCTGCGCGTGCACGATCTCCGAGAGCGTGCGCGACTCCACGCAGGGCGTGTTCAGCACCTGGCCTTCGAGGCGGGCGGCGGCCCGCCGGATGTCGTCGAGTTCAGTCATCGCCACATTGTCGGCCCGAAGTCCCGCGCGCGGCGCGTGACTTTTCCGCATCAGTGTCTTCCATGCCACGCAAGACTGCGTTATGGTGAAGCCGCGTCCGCGAAATGCCAGATGGCGCGACGGATGGGAACGGACAACTGGAGGCTTCGGTCATGGTCAAGCGTTCGGTTCAGGACATGGCGGGCGGCTCGCTGCTGCCTTCGCCCGGACTCGTCGGCGCCCCGGTGCTGGACCTGATGTGTTCGCATTTCGTCCTCACGCTCGCCGCGCGCCAGGGCCCGAAATTCAACGCACGACGGGATCTCGCCAGCTTGCTGTCGCTGGCAGGCCGGCACCTGGTGTGGCCCCGGCCCGTGCTGGAGCGGCTGCGCGATTTCCTCGCACGGCGCTGCCGGGACAACGAATTCTGGCTGGGCCACGAGCAGCTCACGCCGCGTCAGTTCCTCGACCGCCACGGCGTCTGGCGCGGTCCCTACGAGGAAGGCACGCTGTTCTTCCATCTCGACGAATACGCCAAGGATGCGCCACGCGACCTGCTGGCCGTGCTCACGGCCACCGGCGCGTGGCTCACCCATGCGCTCAAGAAGCAGTCCACCCGCGTGGAAAAAAACATCGACGCGCTGGCCGGCCTGCTGCAATTGAACCGGGCCGAGCGTGCGCTGCTGCTCTACGGCACGCTGGCGCGCTACCAGCGCGATCTGCGCAGCATGCTGGTCGAATTCAAGGTCAGCAACGCGCCGGAGGCCTACGCCGCGCTGGCCGAGGTCGCCGGCGTGAGTGCCGCCGAACTGGGGGAAGCGCTGCGCGCCGGCTCGCGGCTGGAGCGCATCGGACTGGTGGAAAACCTGATCTCCGAGCACAACATCACCGACCTGGCCGATCTGATGAAGGTCAGCGAGAAGCTGCCGCCCGTGCTCATGCGCGAATACCGCGACCAGAGCGAACTCATGGCGGTGTTCACCCGCCCCGCCGCGCGCACGGCCCTCGGCCCTGCGGATTTCGACTTCATCGCCGACGACGTGGCGGTCCTGGTGTCTCTGCTGCGGCGCGCCGTGCAGGACAAGGCCACCGGCGTCAACGTGCTGCTCTATGGCCCGCCAGGCACGGGCAAGACCGAATTGGCCCGCGTGCTCGCGCAGGCCGCCGGTGTCGAGCTGTTCGAGGTCGAATACGCCGACCGCGACGGCAACAGCCTCTCGGGCCGAGACCGCTACCGGTCGATGCAGATCGCACAAGTGTTCCTCAAGGGGGCGCAGCAGGCGGCGCTGCTGTTCGACGAGGTGGAAGACGTGTTTCCGCCCATCAGCGTCGATACCGCGGGCCTGATGGCGCGGCAGGAGCAGCAGGTGCTGCCCGCGGCGGTCAGCCATTCGGTCAACGGCAAGGCCTGGGTGAACCAGGTCCTGGAGGCGAACCCCGTGCCCACGCTCTGGGTCACCAACCGCATCGAGCAGATCGACCCGGCCTTTCGCCGCCGCTTTGCCTACCACCTGGAACTCAAGAGCCCACCCCCTGGCGCACGCGAGCAGCTGGTGCGCAGGACGCTCGAAGGCCTGGCCGTGAGCGACGCCTTCGTCGCGCGGCTGACGGCACGCCGGGGGCTGACCCCGGCACAGATCCGCACGGCGGCGCGCTTCGCCGGACTGGCCTGCCCCGGGCCGGAGGACAGCCGCCCGGAGGCCCTGGAAGCCCTGATCGAAAGGCAGCTGAAAAACGCCGACGCGGCACTGGGCAACCCGGCGCCCGACGCGATGACAGGCCGCCCTCAGGTCACGCGCTGGGACATGAGCCTCCTGCACGTGGAGACACGCTTCGACCTGGCCCGCATCGTCCAGGCGCTCCAGGCCCGCGGCCACGGGACGCTGTGTCTCTATGGCCCCCCCGGCACCGGGAAGACCGCATTGGGTGAGCACATCGCGTGGGCGCTGGGCCGCCCGTTGATCGTCAAACAGGCCAGCGACCTCATGAGCAAGTACGTGGGCGAAACCGAGCAGGCCATGGCGGCCATGTTCCGGGAAGCCGAAGCCGAAAAGGCCGTGCTGCTGCTCGACGAGGCCGACAGCTTCCTGCAGGACCGGCGGGGTGCGCAGCGCAGCTACGAAGTGACCGAGGTCAACGAAATGCTGCAGGGCATGGAACGCTTCGCGGGCATCTTCATCTGCACCACCAACCTGCTCGACCGCATCGATCAGGCCGCGCTGCGACGCTTCACCTTCAAGATCCGGTTCAAGCCGCTGACACCCGCGCAGCGCGAAGCGATGTTCGTCGCCGAGGCACTGGACGGCGACCCGGCGCGGCTCACGCCGGCGTTGAAAGCCCGCCTCGACCGGCTCGACCAGCTCTGCCCCGGCGATTTTGCCGCCGTGCGGCGGCAAGTGGACATCCTGGCCGTCGCCCTGAGTCCCGAGGAATTCGTGGAGCAGCTCGAAGCCGAGCACCGTCTCAAGCCCGAGGTGCGGGACGCACGGGGCATGGGATTTTTGCAATAAAAATGTGCTTTTCCAGCGTGAATACTGGATAGTTCGCTATATTTTTTATATTTTCACCCCCGCCAGGGGCACGCTCAGGCTGCGGCCCTGCACACGCGCAGCACCTGCTCTCCGTACTTGCCGAGCTTGGCCGCGCCCATGCCGCTGATGTCCTGCAGGTCGGCCAGGGACTGCGGCGCGCGGGCGGCCACAGCCGCCAGCGTGGCGTCGTGAAAGATCACATAGGCCGGCAGGTTGTGCTCGCGCGCGATATCGGCCCGCCACGCCTTGAGCGCGCCGAACAGGACCTGGCCCGCCGCGTCGAGCGCGGCCGCCGCCGGCGCGGCGCGGGCCGGCGCCTTGTCGCGCCGCAGCCGGGGTCCGGACGAGGCCGAGGCCGAC
>JAEWVY010000221.1 GCA_023396625.1 Pseudomonadota bacterium
GTAGTACCCGGCCGGTTTGGCGATGGTGCCCAACGCCACATTCAGGATGTGGGCCAGGCCTTCGGTAGGGACGAGGTTGTCCCCCTCCTTCCGCCACGCGCCGCCGTTCACGCGGCCGAAATACTCACCGCCGACCAGAACGCCAGGTCGAGGGAAGTAGACGCCCGCGGGCGTGCGGTCGAAGCGTTCGGCGCGCAGCTCGGCGGCCAGTTCGGTGCGAAGTGTCATAGAGACTCCTTGGTGGTGGACCAAGGCGCACTCTTGCGCGCCGATGAAGATGCTATAAGACCGAGGTCAGTAGCCGCTTGGCAAACATCACGCTGGCTCCCGAGTCCCCGGAAATCCGGGAAAGCCGTCCTGCGTGGTGCTCTATTATCGCCCCATTCGTGGTTCCTGTGACATACCCGTTTTCGGCGAGCCACGCCACAGACTGGTCGCCTCCTGTGTCGCCACTGTTTTCGGCGCTCAGGATCACGGCGCTGCCGGGGACTGGGCGCCTCCCGCCCTTGATGGAGATGTCCAGTTCACCCGGCGAGTTCCCGGCCAGGAACAGCACATGGTCGCTCTGCCCCACCCAGATCCCGCCGTCCAGCGGGGCAACAAACGTGACGCGCTGTGGCAGCTGAATGAAGTCGTGCCGCGCGTCATGGACGTGGTACGCCAGAGCCTGCGAGAACCGCAGCACGTTGCCCTGCGCCACCAACAGGCGCCCGCGCCAGTAGCTCAGGAACTTGCCAGTCGGCATGGCCCCCGCGCCGTGGAACTGCGCCGTCGCCCCCAGCCCGGGCAGCACGGGCAGCGAGACGCTGCTCGTGCCTGGCGGGAAATCCTCGCCCCGTAGTAGCTCGCCGCCATTCGTTCGGGTCAGGTACATGCGCGCCCCCGTCACCGTGGGGTCTGTGACCAACGGCAGGATCACCTCCAGCGACCCGGCGGCCGGAACATGCGCGTGGGTGATGCTGGAGGTGGGCGACTCTTGCGCCCCGCGCAGCCACGCTACGGCCACACCGTAGGCGCCCTCGGGCAATGACCCCGAGCCGGAGGTCACGATCGGTGGGGCGGGCACGTCCAGAGCCATCCGCCTCGCCGTGGTGCCGTCACTCTCGAACAGCCCGTCGCGGCCCGCGGCGACCACGCGGTTGTTGAGCTGCAGATGCGCCAGTGGGGCCTCACCTATTTCCGCCAGTACCGCGTGGCCCCAGTTGGCGGGGTCGATCTTCACCCACTGACCGCCGAGCCGTCCGAACAACCCGTGCGACGGGCTCTGCCACAAATCGCTATAAGTGGTCGCGGTCGCTTGCCGCAGCCCTGGGCGCATGCTGGCCCGCCCAGCCACGCTGATGTCTACGTTCAGAGCGTCGCGCACGTAGGTGCGGCGCTCGTCGCCATGCGGCAGCAGTGCGTCGTCGCGTATCGACGTGTGGTCGATACCTGCCAGGGGGGAAATTGAGAGGGTCTTCATCAAAACGCTCCTTTGCGGTATTGGTCTGAATTGCCGTCGGGCCGAATGTAGTGGGTGCCTCGACGGGCGTTCGGCACGCCGGGCGTGCTGTCATTTTTCCAGCCCACAGGGGCAACGGCCCTGCGCGCCGGTGCGGTGCTGAGGGCGTTGCGCACCCGCAAGCGCTGGTCGAATAAAGTGGGGTCGTACTCCGAGATGAAGGCGCCGTACCCTTCGGAGATCACTTCGCGGACGCGGTGCGAGACCCAGGAGGTGCCGATCTCCTCAGAGTCGATCCCTTCGGGCACGTTGGGCACCAGTGGCCCGATCCGGAGTCCTTGCCACATGAACGGCCTGTCGTTGTACACCGGCCCTCCGGCCGTAAGGTTGTCGGCCCCGTACGGCGCGACGGCGCGGTTCTTCAGCTCGACGCGGGTGGTGAAGCCGAACTCGGCGGACTGTCGGCCGGCCGCGAAAACAGTCTGCGGCCCGACGTACGGCGGGCGCGTGACTGTCGGCGCCCCAAGTGCCGTGGTACCCGGGCTGTCGAACACTTCCACCAGGGTGTTCCCCGGCAGCACTGGCCAGCCGAAGCGCATCGACTTGAAACTGTCGGCCTGGATGAACTGGCGGCTGTTCTCCACCAGCACCGTGCCGATTGCCCCGCCACCGAACGCCCCGTAATGCCCCAGCACACGATGGCGGTTTTCGATCTTCAAGGTGCCGCACCGCGCCTCCGAGTCGACATAAGGACCTGCCGGAGGGAAGTGGTTCGCCTTTGCTTGTGGTGGGGCCTCTGCCACAGAATAGATCGTGTGCGGCGTCATGCGCGGTGTGCCGGGCTCGATCTTGTTCGGGAAGCCCTGCGCCGTGACGAACCGCAGCCGGAGCGCCACGAACGGCTCGCCCACGGTCAGCTCGTAGATGCCAGGCTCCACGCGCAGGGAGTTTGCCGTGACGACTGGGCGGCCGATCAGATTTGCAGACACCGGGTCGATCCCGAACGGGTACAGCACGTTCTGCAGCATAGAAGGGAGGCCGACTTGCCCTACTGGGATTGGTATGCCGTGCCCATCTTCAGGGTGGTTGATCGGGTCGAGCGAGTCCAGCACGATGTACTGAAGGGCGTTGGCGGGGGCGCCCGTGCGCTCGACTTCGATCTTGTCGCCGATGGCCATGGTGTGCAGACCAGGAACCGCCACCCACTGCCGCCTGTCGGCGATCTTCGGCTTACCCAGCAGCGCTGTGTCCTGGCCGTAGGGGTACAGCGGACGCCACTGGAGGCGCACCATGGCCGAGCCCCACTCATCACTGGCCGCACCCCGCATGTGCAGCTCCGGGGTGCGGTTCCTCAAGCTGGCGTCGCCGAACTCGTCCCGCAGTATCCAGTGCGGAACGATCAAGTTGCGGTGGTGCTGCAAGTGCGCGGCGCCCACCTCTTTCGGCAGCGCACCGGTGGGGAACAGATAGCGCTGGTGCAGTTGCACGACCGGCAGGTCGATGCGGGGCGCCCCGATGGTGTACCGGCCCTCGAAGGTCAGCGTTCGGATGCGGTCCGCGACGAACGGGTACCCGAACCAGGCCGAGTCGAAATTGCCGATACGGTCGAATACCCTGGTCCGGTTCTCCACCGCCGCCAGGCCGAACGGCTGCGTGCCGGCGCTCTTTGCGCCAAGCAACCGTGCGGCGTTGCGCACGTTGGACCAACGTGACGCCGCAGGCGGCTCGACACCATCCATCTGCAGCGGGCGAACCCGAAAGGACACCATGCCTGCTCTGTGCCACTCCGAAGTCGCAGGGGGCTGCGCGGCCTGCGGATAGACCGGGCGGGCCTTGTTCTGCACGGACGGCGCGGGGGCCGTACTGGCGACCCATCCGGACGCGCGCGGGTAGCGGTTACGGTTCTCGACCTTCACCCAAGCTGGCCACTTCGGTGGGTTCATGTCGCTGTCCACGTCATAGAACATCCACACGTACTGGCGTGCGTTGTGCAGCGCCGCCGTGCCGAAGTACTGCCGCAGCTCGCTGTACAGCCGGATGGAGTCCGGTTTGGCGCGCTGGGTGCGGTTCTGCGCCGTCGGCCAGCCAAAAACGCCTGGGGCCCCGAGCGGGTACAACGACCTCGACTCAGGGGTGATGCGAGACCCCCAGCGCGTCGCCTCGAAGCCTGCGGCAACGATGAAGCGAGAACCAGCGACATTCGGCCGCCCGGTCGAAGTGGGCGGCTTGATGCTGGTGGGGGCGACAAAACGGCGTGCGAAACTGAGCCACGCCGTGCCGTAGCCAATGTGGGAGAACCCGTCCGGGTGCAGCGAGCGCACCAAGTGCTCCAGGCGTGGCGTGCCTGTTTCCTGCGGCCCGACGCCTTGCGGGGCGAAACTTCGGTACCGGAACGACACAGTCGGGCCCGGAGGACTGATCGCGCCGATGCCTGCGGCCTCAAGGTATCGCCTGAACGTCTGCACCCGGGGGGCGGGGATGCTCTGTGAAGCGAAGCCCTGCGGGGCCAGCGCGGGCGTCATCCAGAACGAGGGCAGCCCGAACGGGGAAATGAGCGCCGGGATGCCTGGCACTTGCACCTGGCGGACACGCCAGCCCACGTCGTGCGCGCCGAACTGATGCGGCCCAGCGCCAGGCGGCGCGATGGACGGCGAGGCGTTCCGCACTTCCAGCATGCCGGCGGCCCCATCAGCCCAGCCCGTCATCAGCATATAGCGATTGATCGCCCTCGCCTCAGCCCACTCCGATACTTCCGCCTCGTCGAATCCGGCCGCCGTGATGTGCCGGCGCGTGTTTCTCAGCGCCGTGTCACCGAAGATCGCCGTGACAGGAGAAGCGATGTGGAGGAGATATTTCGCCCAGTCGGCGACCTTAGGGAAACCGATGACTTCGCCCAGCGCGCCCTGGGTCGTGACGTAGCTCGTCTTGTCCCGGATCTTCGGCGTGCCGAAGACCGACGTGTCCCACCCAAGCGGCC
>JAEWVY010000224.1 GCA_023396625.1 Pseudomonadota bacterium
GCGCCAGGGTGGCCGACAGGCCGCCGCGCTGCCCGTGCAGCGGGATGCAGGCGAACTCGCCCCGCGCGCCCTCGGCCTGCACCGCGAATTCCGGCAGCACCGTCAGGCCCATGCCGGCGCGCACGAAGGCCTTGGCCATCTCGATGGAATTGACCTGCAGGAACGGGCGGTTGTCCACCTGTTCGCGGGCCATGGCCTCGTCGAGCAGCCGCCGCACGCCGAAGCCGCGGTCAGGCAGCCCCAGCGTGTGCGCCGCCAGCCCGGCCACGGACAGCGAGCCCGCCCGCGCCGCCGGGTGGTCTGGCGGCGCCACCGCGACCACCCGGTGGACCGCCTGCCGGAGGACCAGGATGTCGGCGGCCGGCGCCGGGTTGAAGGCCAGCCCGATATCGCCCCGGTCTTCGATCAGCGCGCGCAGCACGTCGTCGGTGCCGGTGACCTGAATCTCGAAACTGATCTGGGGGTGGTCGCGGTTGAACCTCGCCAGCAGCGGGAACAGGAATTCGGCCACCACGCCTTCCACGGCGTACAGGATCACGTGGCCGCGCTTGAGGCCGCGCAGATCGTCGATCTCGGAGCGCGCCCGTTCCATCTGGCGGAAGATGGAGCGGGCCGTCGAGGCGAACACCTCACCGGCCGGGGTCAGCCGCACGCCCTTGGCGCTGCGCTCGAACAGCGGCGCGCCCAGGTCTTCCTCCAGGGCCGCCATCTGCCGGCTCACGGCCGAGGGCGCCACGAACAGCTCCTCCGATGCCAGGCGGATGGAACCCGTCTTGACCACCGTGAGGAAATACTTCAGGACCACGAACTGCATCGACGGCAACACGCGCCCCGCCCCGGTCCCGAACTTCGGGAGCGCGGCGGGAGCATCCCGGGTCGCGGATTCGGCCGTTGGCGAAGGCATGCGCCATTATCGGCGCAGGGCTTGCAGCACCAGCTGGGCGCCGATGGCGTCCTGAAAACCCAGGCCCGTGGAGTCATAGACCACCACATCCGACGGGTCCGCCGTGTGGTGCGCCTGGCCCGACAGCAGGGGGCCCAGCGCCAGCGCGGGCCAATCCGGCGGCAGCCATTGCAGCTCGCCATACCGGCGGCACTGCGCCACATCGTCGGCGACGAACCGCGCGACGCGCCGGGCCGCGGCCTCCCCCAGCTCGCGCTTGCCCGCGGCGTCGGCGCCCATGGCCACGATGACGGCCCCCGGCTTGAACGCCTGGCTGTCCACGATCGGCTCGCGCGCCGGCGTGGCGGTGACCACCACGTCGCAGGCCAGTGCGTCGTCCAGGCTGGCGGCGACGGCGGTCAAGCCCAGCTCCGCGGCCATGCGTTCGCACAGGGCGGCGACCTTGCCCGCGTCGCGCCCCCAGACGTGGACGCGGCGGATCGCGCGCACCGCCGACAGGGCGCGCGCGTGCCACAGGGCCTGGGTGCCTGTGCCTACCAGGCCCAGGTCGATCTCCCGGCGTCGCTGCAGGAAGTCCACCGCCACCGCGCTGGCGCCGGCGGTCCGCATGTCGGTGATGAGGCCGCCGTCCGCCAGCAGGGCCAGCATCCGCCCGTTGCCGCGGTCGGCCACGACGATGCAGCCGTCGCGCGTGGGCAGGCCCTGGCGCGGGTTGTCGTAGAAACAGGTGACCACCTTGACGCAGGCATGGGCCGTGCTGCCCAGGTGCCCCGGCTTGATGTGCATTTCGCCGCGGGACTCGGGGAAGTCGATGTTGGTGATGGGGGCCGAATGGGCCAGCCCGTCCGCGTGGTCGATGAAACCCTGGCGCAGCGCGGGGATCAGGGTCCTGAAGTCCAGGGCGTCGGCGATTTCCTGGGCGGTGACGAGTTTCATGACACGCTGTCCTGGAGATGTCGCAAGGCGTCGAGCGTGGCGTTGCCCCCGCTCACGATGGCCACGACCGGGCCGCCCGCCAGGCCCGGCGCGTCGCCACTGCGGTCGTGCTCGCGCGCCGCGGCCAGGGCCACGGCGCCGGCCGGCTCGACCACCAGGCGGTTGGCGACGAAACAGTCCAGCACCGCCCGCCCGATGGCGGCTTCGGTGACCGTGACCATCGCGTCCACGTGGCGCCGCATCAGTTCGAAATTGAGCCGGCCCAGGCTTTGTACCTTGATGGCGTCGGCCATGCTGTCCGACACGGCCTCGGCCGACACCAGCGTGCCGCTGGCCCACGAGCGGCAGGCGTCGTCTTCCAGGGCGGGTTCCACGCCGATGACCCGCGTGGCGGGATGGCGCGACTTGATGGCCAGGGCGATGCCCCCGATCAGGCCGCCGCCGCCCACGGGCACGTAGACTGCCGCGGGCGGGTCCCCATGCCCCTGCGCGAGCAGTTCCAGGCCGATCGAGCCCTGGCCCGCCACCACGTCCGCGTGGTCGTAGGGCGGAATCAGCGTGGCCCCGCGCTCGCGCGCCAGCTGCTCGGCCATGGCGCGGCGCGCATGCGAGGAGGGCGGGGCCATCACCACGTCCGCCCCATGGCGGCGCGTGGCCTCCAGCTTGGCCGCGGGCACGTCGGGCGACATCACGATGGTGGCGGCCACCCCCGCGTCGCGCGCCGCCTTGGCCACCGCCTGCGCGTGGTTGCCCGTCGAATAGGCCACGACGCCGCGCGCGCGGCGCTGGGCATCCAGGCGGGCGATGCAGTAGGTCGCGCCGCGAATCTTGAACGAGCCTGTGGGCATCAGCGACTCGGCCTTCAGAAGCAGGCGCCCAGGCCGTGCCGCGCCGGCGAACGGCAGCAGCGGCGAGCGTGGCAGCAGGCCGGAAAGCAGTTCCCAGGCGGCTTCCACGGCCGCGCCGTCGACGGGCGCTTCCAGGCGCGGATCACTGGACATCGGGGCTCTCCAGAGGCGCCGCGGCGTCGACCACGGCGCGCTGGGGGGCCCGGTTGACGCTCAGCCGAAACACATCGGGCCGGGCGTAGTGGCCCGCCACGTCCAGGTCGTACTTGCCGCGCACAGTGTCGGCGGGATCGACCTCCGCGACCAGCACGCCTTCCTCGCCATACAGGGGCCCCGCGAGCACCTCGCCCAGGGGCGAGACGATCACGCTGCCGCCGCGGATCAGCACCGTCGAAGGCGCCTGCCCCTGGAGGCAGTCGTAGGCCTCGGGCGCGTCGCCGCGCCGCAGGTACTGGCAGGCGCTGAGCACGAAACAGCGCCCCTCCACGGCGATGTGCCGCATCGAGCTCTGCCACACGTCGCGGTCGTCCACCGTGGGCGCGCACCAGAACTGCGTGCCGCCGGCGTACAGCGTCGCGCGCAGGGCGGGCATGTAGTTTTCCCAGCAGATCGCCGCTGCCGCCTTGCCCGCGGGCGTGTCCACCACGGGCAGGGTGGACCCGTCGCCGCACCCCCAGACCAGGCGTTCCAGCGCCGTGGGCATGAGCTTGCGGTGCCTGGCCTGCAGCGTGCCGTCGGGCGCGAAAAACAGCGCGGTGCAATACAGCGTGCCGCCATCGCGCTCGATCACCCCTACCACCAGCGTCGCGCCCATCGCGGCGGCGAACTCGCCCATGCGCGCGGTCTCCGGGCCGGGCACCACGATCGCCGCGCGCCAGTAGCGCAGGAAATCGTCGCGGCCCGCGGCGCTGCGGGTGCCCAGCCGCGCGCCGAAGTCCAGGCCCTTGGGGTAGCCGCCCACATAGGCCTCGGGGAAGACCACCAGGTCCGGGCGCTGGTCGGCCACGCCTTCGCAGTGCGCCTGCATGCGGTCCAGCGTGGCCGGCGTGTCGAACAGGGTGGTGCCGGCCTGGACCACGGCCACTCGCGCGGTCTGATGCTTCATGGCTTGTCTTTCGTGCGTTGGAAAGCCGGCACTCTAAGCGCCCGGCATGCCATGGGGGAAGTTCCATTTCGGCAACCCGCCGTTGCCCGCGAGGCAACGTGGTCCCGTTAGCTTGATCCGGGGCAAAACCAACATACCCGGTCGGGTATTTTCGCGGCACTGGAAAAAACCGCCGGAAACGACTAAATTCCCGCTGTCTGGCTGGATGGCCGAGTGCTTGCGGCTCACCGGATGCCTATCAACTCTGCAGGAAATTCACATGAGCAACCGTCGCGAATTCATCGTTCAACTGAGCCTGGGCACGGGTGCGCTGATGGCCAGCCAGGCCATGGCGCAGGGCACCGCGCTCGCCGAGACCGACGCGCAGGCCGTGGCCCTGGGCTACAAGGCCGACACCACCAAGGTCGACGCCAAGAAATACCCCAAGCACGCGGCCTCGCAGCAATGCAACGGTTGCGGGCTGTATCAGGGCAAGGCGACGGACGCCGCCGGTGCCTGCTCGCTGTTCCCCGGCAAACAGGTCGCCGGCAAGGGCTGGTGCAGCGCCTGGGTCAAGAAGGCCTGAGTCGCGCCCCCTCCGTTGGCGTGGCCCCGCGTCACGCCGCCGAGTTCACGCCAAGCCCGCCCGCGCGGGCTTTTTTAATGCAATATCGAGAGCATGAAATGACCGTCTGGCGCTGGGAAATGGCATTTTTCATCTAGAAATCCGGAGTCAGCGCGCCCGCCGGGCGCGCGGGCGCCTGGGCCGTTCCACCGGCAGCAGGCTGGTGAGGCGCTGGTACAGCCCGAACAGGAACGCCACGCGCTCGGCGTCGCGCTTGTCGCTCCTCCTGCCGCCGTGAGAAGGCGAATGTTTCTATCGATTAGATAGCATAGTATGACCGTGCGACGCTGGGTTTTGCCTGTTTTTATTCAAAAAATCGTGGAGCGGCATGTCCCCAGGGCGATCCGCAGGGGAACGCACCGGGGGCCACGTGCCGCAGGCCGCGCCACCCGGCCCGCGCCGATAATGGGGCGCCCATGACGCTCGACCATCCCGTTCTTTCCGCGCTGGTGCCGGTGGTGCTGCTCATCGGCATCGGCTGGGTGGCTGGCCGGGCCCGGCTGATTCGCGGGGAGGCGGTGCGCGATCTGTCGAATCTGGTGTTTCTGGTGCTCACGCAGGCGCTGCTGTTTCGCACCATGAGTTCGGTGCGGGTGGAGCGGCTGGATATCCGGTCGGTGGCGCTGTATTACGTGGTGGCCGGTGGGTTGTTTTTCCTGTTGCTGGCCTGGCGGGGGCTGTCCAGCCGGTCGGCGGTGCTGGCGCTGGCGGCGGTGTTCAGCAATACGCTGATGATCGGCGTGCCGCTGGTGGGGCTGGCCTATGGCGAGGCGGGGCTGGTGCAGCTGTTCGCCTTGATTTCCGCGCATGCCCTGGTGCTGTTGACGCTGGCGACGGTGGTGCTGGAGCTGGTGGTGGCCCGCGACCAGGCCCGCACGGGCGCGGCGGGCGGGGGCCGGCATGTGCTGGCGACGGTGGGGCAGGCGGTCAGGAGCGCGGTGGTCCATCCGGTGCCGCTGCCCATCATCGCGGGGCTGCTCTACGCCCAGACGGGCTGGGGGCTGCATCCGGTGGTGGACCGGCCGCTGAAGCTGCTCGGGGATGCCTTCGGCCCGGTGGCGTTGGTGCTGGTGGGGGTGACGCTGGCGCAGGCGGCCATTGGCGGGCAGATCCGGCGGGCGCTGGCGATTTCGGCGATCAAGACGCTCGTTCACCCCGCGATCATGGCGCTGGCGGGCTGGGCGCTGGGGCTGCGCGGCCTGCCGCTGACCGTGATGGTGGTGACGGCGTCGCTGCCCGTGGGGGCCAATGTGTTTCTGTTTTCGCAGCGCTACCGCGAGGAGGAGGCGCTGGTGACGGCCAGCGTAGCGGTGTCCACGGCGATGGCGCTGTTCAGCGTGACGCTGGTGATGGCGCTGGTTCCGTGGCTGCCGCGTTGATGCGCGGGCCGGTGCCGGTGCGCGTCAGCGGGTGAAGCGCCCGTCGCGCCCGATCATCGTCAGGTCGGTGTAGGCCGAGCCCTGGTGGTTGCGCGCGCTGTAGCTGACCTTGAAGCCGCCGATGTCGAAGTCGCGCAGGGTTTCGAGCGCCGTGACCAGGCCGTCGCGGGTCAGGCTGCGGCCGGCGCGCCGCAGGCCTTCGGCCAGCACGCGTGCGGACAGGTAGCCTTCCATGCTGGAGAAGTCGAATTCCTTCTGCCCCGAAGCCGCCATGTGGGCCTGGTATTCGCGCACCACGGCCATGCTGGGCACGTAGGGGAAGGGCACGACCTGCGAGATCACCACGCCCAAGCCGGCGCTGCCCAGTTCGTCGGCCAGGGCTTTGGAGCCGACGAAGCTGACGTTGAAAAACTGGCCGCCGTACCCCTTGGCGCGGGATTGTTTGATGAGGGCCGCGCAGGATGTGTAGGCGCTGATCTGCACGATGGCCTCGGGCTCGGCCTTGAGCAGGGTGTCCAGGGCCTTGGCCACGTCGATGCTGTTGCGTTCCACGGTGGCGACGGCGACCGGCGCCATCTTGCGGCGCTTGAGGGCGTTCTGCACGCCGGTCAGGCCGGCCTGGCCATAAGAGTCGTTCTGGTGGAAGACGCCGATTTTTTTGATGCCCAGCGTCGTGAGGTGCTGCACGATGCGCTCGGTTTCGTCGAAGTAGCTGGCGCGCACGTGGAACAGTTGGCGGTTGAACGGTTCGCGCAGGCCCTCGGCCCCGGTGAACAGGCCCACCAGGGGGATTTTTTCCTCGGTGATGACCGGCAGGGCCGCGAGGTTGGTCGGGGTGCCGACCGCGCCGGCGAGGGCGAAGACCTGGTCGTCGTGGATCAGCGCCTTGACCGCCGCCACCGCTTTGTCGGGCTCGTAGCCATCGTCGCGGGTGACGAGCCGCAGGCTGCGCCCGTGGATGCCGCCCTGGTCGTTGACGGCCTTGAAATACGCTTGCATGCCTGCCTGCATGCGCAGGCCCAGCTGGGCCGCCGGCCCGCTGGTGGCGGCGAATTGGCCGATGAGGATCTCCCGGTCGGTGACGCCGGGTGCGCCCTGCGCGTGCGCGGCGCCGCCGGCCAGGGCCAGCCAGGCCAGGGCGGCAAGGAAGTTCTGGATCCGTCGCATGGTCCGCTCCTTTGAAAGGTGGCCCTGCGCGGGCAGACCGCTGCCGGCGCACAGGCAGGCCCGAGCGTAGGCGCATGCCGGTCTGGCGCCACGGAATTTTCACGGCTTCGCTGGACGCGGGCGACAGCCGGCGGGCTGGAGCCGACGGACGGCGCGCCGCAGTGCGTCAGGGCGCCAGGCGCTCCCGGACCCAGGCACCGTTGTCGAGGCGGTAGCGCAGCCGGTCGTGCAGGCGGCTTTTGCGGCCTTGCCAGAAATGACATTCGTCGGGCTTGAGGCGGTAGCCGCCCCAGTGCGGCGGGCGTGGTGGGTTGAGCAGGAATTTGGCGCCGAATTTCGCGGCGGCCGCGACCAGCACGGTGCGGTCGGGGATGACCTGGCTTTGCGGGC
This sequence comes from Pseudomonadota bacterium, assembly GCA_023396625.1. Taxonomy (GTDB): domain Bacteria; phylum Pseudomonadota; class Gammaproteobacteria; order Burkholderiales; family Burkholderiaceae_C; genus JAEWVY01. The sequence goes on from JAEWVY010000224.1 coordinate 7,334, forward strand.
TGGCCCAGGCGCCGATGCGTGAATCGAGCGGGCGGCTGTGGAAATAGGCGTCGCTCTCCTCGGCGCTCACCTTTTCCACACGGCCTTCGATGCGGACCACGCGTTCGAGCTCCACCCAGTGGAACTGCAGCGCGGCCCAGGGGTTGCCGGCGAGTTCCTGGCCCTTGCGGCTGTCGTAGTTGGTGTACCAGACGATGCCGCGTTCGTCGTAGCCCTTGATGAGCACCACGCGCGTGGTGGGCCGCAGGTTGGCGCCCACGGTGGCCAGCGTCATGGCGTTCGGTTCGGGCACTTCACCACGGATGGCCTCGTTCAGCCATTGGTCGAATT
>JAEWVY010000230.1 GCA_023396625.1 Pseudomonadota bacterium
GGTCAGGCCCATCAGCAGGTTGAGTGCGAAAAACGGCACCACGGGAATCAGCCGCAGCGAGAACAGGTAAAAGGCACCCTCCCTTTCAACGCCCTTGTCGACGTCGGCCAACTGACGACCGAAGCGCGCCTGCACAGTGTCCCGCAGCAGGTATCGTGCCGTCAGCATGGCCAGCGTCGCGCCCAGTGTGGAGGCGATGGAGACCAGCACCGTGCCCCAGATCAGGCCGAAGGCCGCGCCCCCCGCCAGTGTGAGAATGGCTGCGCCGGGAAGCGAGAGGGCGGTGATGGCCACGTAGAGGCCGACGAAAGCCAGCGCCACGGCCAGCGGTTGCTGTTCACGCAGCGTGGCGACCGAGGCCTGGCTCTGTTTGATGAAATCCAGACTGAAATACCGTCCGAGGTCCAGCGCGAAGAATGCAGCGATGCCCACGATCAGGAGGACCACCAGAGCCAGTTTTTTGAGTTTCACGGCAGGGTAGAAAGAGAAAGGGGGAGGTGAGGCGGGCTGGGGGGTGAGGCTTGTTCACACGCATGTCCTCTCAAGAACTGAGTGTGGACAGGCTCTAGTCGGGGGAGCGTGTCGATTCTTACAGGTGAGGGCGGCGGCATGTAAGAAATCAGGCGCTGGAGCGACCCATCATGAATCATGACCCGCGGGTGATCGGCCCCGGGGAGTGCGCGGCGCCGGCAGATCGCACAGAATTGTCTGGTACGAAGAACTCGCAGGACAGGATGAATGGACATGACCCAGGCGCTCGTGGGCGTGATAGGTGGCAGCGGCCTCTACCAGATGGACGCGCTCGAAGACGCGCGGGAACAGATCGTCGACACACCCTACGGCGCGCCATCCGATGCCCTGGTGACGGGCCGTGTGGGCGGCGTACCGGTGGTGTTCCTGGCGCGGCACGCGCGCGGACATCGACTGTTGCCTTCGGAAGTGCCCTACCGCGCCAATATCCATGCCCTGAAACAGCTGGGGGTGAAGTACCTGCTGTCAATATCCGCCGTCGGCTCGCTGCGCGAGGAATTCCGCCCGCTGGACATGGTGCTGCCAGACCAGTTCATCGATCTGGCGCGTCGGCCCGGTGACAGCTTTTTTGGCCAGGGCGCGGTGGCCCACGTATCGATGGCCCAGCCGGTGTGCCCCGCGGCCGTGGGGGCTTTGGCTCAGGCGGTGCGTACCGTGCTGGCCGAGGAAGGCAATCCCGATGGGGTGGACTTGCACGAGCGTGGCACGTACGTGTGCATTGCCGGTCCGCAGTTTTCCAGCCAGGCGGAGTCGCACTGGTATCGCAGCATGGGCGCGGGGGTGATTGGCATGACGGCCATGCCCGAGGCCAAACTCGCGCGCGAGGCGCAGATCGCCTACGCGACGCTGGCCATGGTGACCGACCACGACTGCTGGCACCCGCGCGAGGCCCATGTCACGGCGAACATGGCGCTGGCCAATCTGCTGAAAAACGCGGGTCGCGCGCAGAAGATCGCGGCCGAAGCCATCCGGCTGCTGGGCACGGCGCAGCCGGCCAGCGAGGCCCATGGCGCGTTGGCCCAGGCGCTTGTCACGCCGCCCGAGGCCATGGCACCCGAGGTGCGCGCCCGCCTGGCGCCGCTGCTGGCCTGAGGCGCCGACTTTTTCCTCCACCCGGAACGGACCCATTTCATGCACGATACCCTGCCCCGACTGGAGCGGACGGCCTTCCCGGCCCTCACGCGCGGCCACCTGGACACCCTGCAAGTCAACCTGGGCTACCGCTGCAACCAGAGCTGCCTGCATTGCCACGTCAATGCGAGTCCCCAACGCACCGAGATGATGGACGCGGCCACCCTGGCGCTGATCCCGCGTGTGCTGCGGGCGCGGGGTCTGGCCACGCTGGATCTGACCGGCGGCGCGCCGGAGCTGCACGAGGGATTCCGCGACCTCGTCCGCGAGGCCCGTACGCTGGGGGTGCACGTGATCGACCGTTGCAACCTGACCATCCTGTCCGAGCCGGGGCAGGAAGGGCTGGCGGACTTCCTGGCCGCGCAGCGGGTGGAGGTGGTGGCGTCCCTGCCCTGCTATTCGGCCGCCAATGTGGACCGCCAGCGCGGCGACGGCGTGTTCGACCGCAGCGTCGACGGCCTGCGCGCGCTCAATGCGCTGGGCTACGGCCGCGAAGGCACAGGCCTGGTGTTGAACCTGGTCTACAACCCGCAGGGCCCCTCGCTGCCGCCGGAGCAGGGCCAGCTGGAGGCCGACTACAAGCGCGAGTTGCAGGCCCACTTCGGCATCGTCTTCAGCCAGCTGCTGGCCATCACCAACATGCCGATCCAGCGTTTTGGCTCCACGCTGGTGTCCAAGGGCAGCTTCGACACCTACATGGACCTGCTCAGGCAGAGTTTCCAGCCGCGGAATCTGCCGGGCGTGATGTGCCGCAGCCTGGTCAGCGTGGATTGGCAGGGCTGGCTCTACGACTGCGATTTCAACCAGCAACTGGGGCTGCCGCTGGGCACGTCGGGCGTGCGCCGGCACCTGCGGGACCTGCTGGACACGGACTTTGCCGACCGCCCCATCCGCGTGGCGGGCCATTGCTACGGCTGCACCGCCGGGCAGGGCAGCAGCTGCGGCGGCGCGCTGCGCGACTGAGCCGACGCATGACCGCGGCGACGCTGTCCATCGTGCTGCCTGTGCTCGACGAGGCGGCGGGCATCACGGACACCCTGCGCGCGCTGGCGCCGCTGCGCGCGCGCGGCGCGGAGGTCATCGTGGTCGATGGTGGCAGTCAGGACGACACCGTGGTCCGCGCCCTGGCCATCACGGATGCGCAGGGCCGCGCGCCGCGCGTGGTCCACGCGCCGCGCGGCCGGGCGCTGCAGATGAACGCGGGCGCGGCGCAGGCGCGGGGCGACCTGCTGCTGTTCCTGCATGCCGACACCCGCTTGCCGCCCGAGGCCGACATGCTGGTCCGCGCGGCGCTCGCAGAGGGGCCGGGTCGCGGGGTCTGGGGCCGCTTCGACGTGCGCATCGCGGGCCGCCCGGCGATGTTGCGTGTGATCGCGGCGTGCATGAACCTGCGCTCGCGCTGGACCGGCATCGCCACCGGGGATCAGGCCATGTTCATGACCCGCGCCGCGTTCCACGCCGCGGGTGGTTTTCCGTCCCAGCCGCTGATGGAGGACATCGAACTGTCGAAGCGGCTGGGTCGCCTGTCTGCGCCGGCCTGTCTGCGTGCGCGGGTGACCACGTCCGGGCGGCGCTGGGAGACCCGCGGCGTCTGGGCCTCCGTGGTGCTGATGTGGCGGCTGCGCTGGGCCTACTGGCGTGGCGCGGCGCCCGAGACCTTGGCGGGGCTGTACCGGTGAGCGCCACCGTGCCGCCGCGCATCGTGGTGCTGGCCAAGGCGCCGCGACCCGGGCT
>JAEWVY010000246.1 GCA_023396625.1 Pseudomonadota bacterium
CCGTTCGGCCGCCATCACGGCCAACCTGGCGCCGGACTACGCATTGGGCGAGGCGCTGGCTTTCATGGACGCAACAGCGCAGAAAGTGCTCCGTCCGGGCTATGCCACGGACCTCAACGGCAGCAGCCGCGAATTTCGGAGCGCCTCGGGCTCACTGCTGACGGTCTTCCTGCTGGCGCTGCTGTTCATCTACCTGGTGCTTTCCGCCCAATTCGAGAGCTTTGTCGATCCCTTCGTAATCATGCTCAGTGTGCCGCTGTCCATGGCGGGGGCGCTGCTCGCGCTGAAATGGTCTGGCGGGACGCTCAACGTATTCAGTCAGATCGGGCTGATCACGCTGGTCGGCTTGATCACCAAGCATGGCATTCTGATCGTGGAATTTGCCAACCAGTTGCGTGAGCAGGGCATGGCCATGCTGGATGCCATCCAGCAGTCGGCGGCACAGCGCCTGCGGCCCATCCTGATGACCACGGGGGCCATGGTGCTCGGTGCGATCCCGCTGGCCATGGCCACCGGGGCCGGCGCGGAGAGCCGTCGCCAGATCGGATGGGTGGTCGTGGGCGGCATGAGTCTGGGCACGGTGCTGACGATTTTTGTCGTTCCCACCATGTATACCTTGCTGGCCCGGCGGCGTGCGCCGGGTGCCATCAAGACGGCGGGTGCGACGGCGATGAATGATGGGCTGGTGGCGGGGGGTGAAGTACCCTAGGAAAATTGCCGTGCGGGTGTTTTCAGCGTCGTGACGGCGACGGGGCCGCCATCTTGAACGGGCGGCCGTCTTCTCGCCTCATGGTCCGAGACCTGCCGTGCGCGCGTCGTTTCGTCCTGGAATTCAGGGCTCGAACACTTCCAGCAGCCGGTCGAGACCCCCCATGTCAATGGCGACGTTGGCCTGAGCGCGGACCTTGGGCTTGGCGCGGTAGGCCACCGAAAGGCCGGCCACAGCCATCATCTCCAGGTCATTGGCGCCGTCACCCATGGCGATGGCCTGCCGTGGACTGCAACCGATGTCGACACAGGTTTCCAGCAGGGCGCGGCGCTTTTCGGCGCCGTCGCAGATATCACCCCAGGGCTGATCGAGCATTTTTCCCGTCAGCGTGCCATCCACGACCTCCAGCAGATTGCTGCGCGCACGGTGCAGGTGAAGTCGACGTTTGACGCGATCGGTGAAGAAGGTGAACCCACCGGAAACCAGCAGCGTCGTCAGACCGGCTTCGTGGCAGGTTTGCACGAGCTCGTCGGCGCCGGGGTTGAGCTGCAGGCGGTGGCGGTAGACCTGATCCAGGTGGTCCACCGTCACACCTTTGAGCAGGGCCACGCGCTGGCGCAGGCTTTCTTTGTAGTCGGCGATCTCACCGCGCATGGCGGCCTCGGTGATGGCGGCGACCTCGGCCTTGCGGCCTGCGGCGTCGGCAATCTCATCCACGCATTCGATGTTGATCAGCGTGGAGTCCATGTCGAAGGCGATCAGCTTGAAAGCGCTGAGATTCAAGGGGGGCGTGAAACCCTGGATCACGAGGCCAGGAGAGAGTTCCGTGCTTGACATAGAGTTTGATAACTTCGTTTTTAATAGCGTGAAATGACCATTTCATGCTGGGAAAAAGCATTTTTTGTCCGTAATTCGGGTGGACGCTGAAATGCGGTCTCCGCGGGGCTGGAGGGCGCCCAGGGCCGGCATGCGGAGGGCAAGATTCAGCTGGGTCGATCCTTTGCGATGCGGTCCGAAAGGCACTTGCCACCCTTCAGCGCCCGGGCGACCACCTGCGAAGGGCGTTGCCGGTAGTTGTTGCCGCACGGCCGGGTCAGCGAGGTCGTCCGGGAGGGCATCGTGCCGGAGAGAACCTTGGTGTCCAGCCAGGCCCCGGGTGGATTTGGAGTGTAGTCCATGCCAGGCCCATGTGGTCCGTGACCCGTCTCAGGCGGCTTGCGTCTGTTTCAGCGGCTGTCCCAGCGAGCGCAGCACGTCGCGCACCATCTGGGCGCGGGCCTTGGGATCGGGAAGTTCGCGCTCGATGCGCAGTTTTTCGTTGCCCACCAGCTTGACGTGTCGGTTCTTCTGGATCAGCTCGATGATGCGCATGGCGTCGATTGGCGGGTTCGGGCGGAAGCTGATGTGGATGACGCCCGGCGCCGCGTCGACCTTGGCCACGCCATAGGGCTGGCTCAGCACGCGCAGGCGGTGCACGTCGATCAGGGTCTGGGCCTGGGGCGGCAGCTTGCCGAAGCGGTCGACGATTTCCTCCAGCAGCGTGTCGATCTGCTCCGAAGTCTTGGCCGTGGCCAGCTTCTTGTAGAAGGACAGGCGCAGGTGCACGTCGCCGCAGTACTCGTCGGGCAACAGGGCCGGGGCGTGCAGATTGATGTCGGTGGTGACGGAAAGGGGCGAGAGAAGGTCCGGTTCCTTTCCGGCCTTGAGGCAGCGCACGGCCTCCGCCAGCATCTCGTTGTAGAGCTGGAAGCCGATCTCCATCATGTTGCCGCTCTGGTTCTCGCCCAGCACCTCGCCCGCGCCCCGGATCTCCAGGTCGTGCATGGCGAGGTAGAAGCCCGAGCCGAGCTCCTCCATCTGCTGGATCGCGTCGAGCCGCTGCTGGGCCTGCTTGGTCAGGCCTTCGATGTCGGGCACCATGAGGTAGGCATAGGCTTGGTGGTGGCTGCGGCCCACGCGGCCGCGCAGCTGGTGCAGCTGGGCCAGGCCGAACTTGTCGGCGCGGCTGATGACGATGGTGTTGGCGCTGGGCACGTCGATGCCGGTCTCGATGATGGTCGAGCACAGCAGCAGGTTGCTGCGCTGGGCCACGAAGTCGCGCATCACGCGCTCCAGCTCGCGTTCGTGCATCTGGCCGTGCGCCACGGCGATGCGCGCCTCGGGCAGGATCTCTTCGAGCTTCTGGCGCCGGTTCTCGATGGTCTCGACCTCGTTGTGCAGGAAGTAGACCTGGCCGCCGCGCTTGAGTTCGCGCAACACGGCCTCGCGGATCACGCCGTTGTTCTCGCTGCGCACGAAGGTCTTGATCGCCAGGCGCCGCTGCGGGGCGGTGGCGATCACCGACAGGTCGCGCAGGCCTTCGAGCGCCATGCCCAGCGTGCGCGGGATCGGCGTGGCCGTGAGCGTGAGCACGTCCACCTCGGCGCGCAGTGCTTTCATCTGCTCCTTGTGGCGCACGCCGAAACGGTGTTCCTCGTCGATGATCAAGAGGCCCAGGTTGTGGAACTTGGTCGACTCGCTCAGCAGCTTGTGCGTGCCGACCACGATGTCCACCGTGCCGTCGGCAATGCCCTTGATCGCGGCCGTGATCTCCTTGCCGGTGCGAAAGCGCGAGACCTCCGCGATCTTGACCGGCCATTTGGCGAAACGGTCCACCAGGGTCTGGTAGTGCTGCTCGGCCAGCAGCGTGGTGGGCGCGAGGAAGGCGACCTGCCGCCCGCCCGTGACGGCGACGAAGGCCGCGCGCAGCGCGACCTCGGTCTTGCCGAAGCCCACGTCGCCGCAGACCAGCCGGTCCATCGGGCGCGGGCTGATCATGTCCTGGATCACCGCATGGATGGCGGCGTTCTGGTCGGCCGTTTCTTCGAAGCCGAAATCGTTGGCGAAGGTCTCGTAGTCGTGCGGCGAGAAGCGGAACGCATGGCCCTCGCGCGCGGCGCGGCGGGCGTAGATGTTCAGCAGCTCGGCGGCACTGTCGCGTACCTGCTCGGCCGCCTTGCGCTTGGCCTTCTCCCACTGGCCGCTGCCGAGCTTGTGCAGCGGCGCTTCGTCGGCGCTGACGCCGGTGTAGCGGCTGATCAGCTGCAGCTGGCTCACCGGCACGTAGAGCGTGGCCTGGTCCGCGTATTCGAGGTGCAGGAATTCCTGCAGCGCAGGCGAGCCGTCGGGGTTCTTCTCGCCCAGGTCCATGTTGACCAGGCCGCGGTAGCGGCCGATGCCGTGCGCGTTGTGCACGACCGGGTCACCCACGTTGAGCTCGGACAGGTCCTTGATCAGGGCCTCGACGTCGCTGACCTGCTCCTGCTTCTTGCGCCGGCGCGTGGTCGGGCCGGCGGCGAACAGTTCGGTTTCGGTGACGAAGTCGATGCCTTCATCGAACCAGGCAAAGCCTGCGGTCAGCGCGCCGGTGGCGATGCCGACCTTCTCGTCGCTGCCCTGGAACTCGGCGAGCGAGTCGAAGGCCGGGGGATTCAGACCGTGTGCGCGCAGGAAATCGAGCAGGCTCTCGCGTCGGCCGTCGCTCTCGGCCAGCAGCAGCACGCGTTGCGGGGTGTTGCGGATGTGGCTCTGCAGGCGTGCCAGCGGATCGTCCACGCCGCGCACCACCGACAAGTCGCCGAGCTGCTGGAACTGGGCGCTGTCGTGCACGTCCTTGACGCCGGGACGCAGCGCGAGCTGGGCATGGTCGTTGGCGCGGCCGTAGAACTGCTCGGCCGAG
>JAEWVY010000265.1 GCA_023396625.1 Pseudomonadota bacterium
CTCCGGTGACCGGCAAGCCCGCGTGGGCGCAGTGAGGGAGGCGAATGAAATGCTGGGTCTGCAAAAGGCAGGCGCGCGGTTACGGCCACACGGATGGCCGGTTCAAGACCGCCGATCCGCGCCGCTACGTGATGGACTGGGTGTTCTGCTCGCGCCGCTGTCAGGACGCCTTTCACGCGCTCTATGGCAACTGGATGCGCGTGCAGGAAGGGCGCACGCCCAAGACGGAGGTCGCCATGATCGATCCGTCTGATATCGAGCTGGGCGCGATGCGTAAATGCCTCAAGGCCTTTGGCGAGGCGGCGGGCGAGATCGGCTTCGACAAACCGCTGGGCGACTACGCCGAAGCCGAGGCGCTGCGCGTCATCGACGCCATCGTCACCTGCTACACGGAGGCGATGGTCGAGCACCACGAGGCGACCAAGTACCCGCCCGTGCGCGGCATGGAGCCGACGCCCGATCCGTTCGGATTCTCCGATCTGGAGGACAAGGCGTTTTGGGACGAGCCAGAGGGGAAGAAGCCATGATGGACTTCAATTCTTCGGCCAGCGTCTCCGGCCAGATCACGGCGCTGATCGACATCGGGATGCAGCGCGTGCGCGAGCAGCAGCCCGCGCGCGACTACCTCGGTGCATCGCGTCTGGGCATCGAGTGCGAGCGCGCCTTGCAGTTCGAGTACGCCAAGGCTCCTGTGGATCACGGGCGCGACACCGGTGGGCGGATGCTGCGCATCTTCGAACGCGGCCACGTCATGGAGGACTGCATGGTGGCGTGGCTGCGCGGCGCGGGTTTCGACCTACGCACGCAGAGACCCGACGGCGGCCAGTTCGGTTTCTCCGACGCGCACGGTCGGCTGCGCGGTCACGTCGATGGCGTACTCGTCGGCGGGCCGGAGGGCTTCCGCTATCCCGCGCTGTGGGAGAACAAATGCCTCGGCGCGAAGGCGTGGCGCGAGCTGGAAGCCAAAGGCCTCGTGGTCGCCAAGCCGGTGTATGCGGCGCAGGTCGCGCTGTATCAGGCGCACCTGCAACTGCACGAGCACCCGGCGCTGTTCACCGCGATCAACGCCGACACGATGGACGTCTACGTCGAGCTGGTGGACTTCGATTCTTCGCTGGCGCAGCGCATGACCGACCGCGCGGTCAAGGTCATCTCCGCGACCGAAGCCGGTGAGCTGCTGCCGCGCAACTTCAACGACGCCACCCATTTCGAGTGCCGCATGTGCGCGTGGCAAGACCGCTGCTGGGGGCCGACATGAACCACACCCCTTTGGATCAGGTGCTCGGCGAGCAATTCATCGACGCGCGCCAAGCGGCGCTGATGTTCAACCTGCCGACCTACTGGCTGTCGCAAGCCAAGGAACGCCAGCAGCGCCGCATCCCGCACTACCGCGTCGGCAAGCTCGTTCGCTTCAAGCCCAACGAACTGGAAGCGTGGATCGTCGCGCAGCAGCCCTCCGACGAGGAGGCTGTGGATGCTTGATTTCAACGACACGCACACCCCTGTTCCTCGTGACCTCGGCGCCGAACGCGAAGCGATCCGCGCCGAACTGCTGGCGCGGCTGGAATCGGTGCTGGCCGCACTGTTTCCGGCAGGCCGAAAGCGCGGTGGCAAGTTCCTCTCCGGCGACGTGCTTGGCAGGCCGGGCGACAGTCTGGAGATCGTGCTCGATGGCGACAAGGCGGGCCTGTGGACGGATCGCGCCACGGGCGACGGCGGTGACATCTTCGCGCTGATCGCCGCCCACCACGGCATCGATGCCCACGCCGGCTTCCCGCGCACGCTCGACGCGGCGACCGAACTGCTCGGACGTGCTCCGATGGCGCTGGCGCGCAAAACGAAAAAGGAAGCGCCCGTCGACGACCTCGGCCCGGCCACCGCGAAGTGGGACTACCTCGACGCCTCCGGCAAGCTGATCGCGGTCGTCTACCGCTACGACCCGCCCGGCCGCAAGAAGGAGTTCCGTCCGTGGGACGCCAAGCGGCGCAAGATGGCTCCGCCCGATCCGCGTCCGCTCTACCACCAGCCGGGCATGACCAGTGCCGCGCAGGTGGTCTTGGTCGAAGGCGAGAAGTGCGCGCAGGCGCTGATCGACGCGGGCATCACCGCCACCACCGCGATGCACGGCGCGAACGCCCCGGTCGAAAAAACCGATTGGTCGCCGCTGGCGGGCAAGGCCGTGCTTATCTGGCCCGACCGCGACAAACCGGGCTGGGAATACGCGACGCAGGCGGCACAGGCCATCCTGTCGGCGGGCGCGAAAACCTGCCACATCCTGTACCCGCCCGAAGAAGCGGCGGAAGGCTGGGACGCGGCGGACGCCGTGGCCGAGGGCTTCGACGTCGCGGCTTTTCTCACCCACGGCCCGCGCCTCCAGATGCACGACATCGACGAGGACGCCGCGCCGGTCGTCAGCAGCGACGAATCGGTGTGGGGCACCGAGGATGCGCTGGCGCTGGCCTTCACCCGGCGCTATCAACGCGACTGGCGCTACGTCGCCGCGTGGGGACGCTGGCTGGTGTGGGACGGCCACCGCTGGCGCACCGAGGACACGCTGGCGGCCACCGACCTGATCCGTAGCGTCTGCCGCCATGCCGCCGTCCACGCCGAGAACCCGAAGATCGCAGCCAAGCTCGCCACCTCCGGCACAGTCGGCGGCGTCGAACGGCTGGCGCGCGCGGATCGCAGGCACGCAGCCACCACCGCCGAATGGGACGCCGACCCGTGGCTGCTCAACACGCCCGGCGGCGTGGTCGATCTCAAGACCGGCAGGCAACGTCCGCACGACCGCGCCGACCGGATGACCAAGATCACCACAGCCACACCGGATGGCGACTGCCCGATCTGGCGGCAGTTCCTCGCCGAGGTCACGGGCGGTGACGCCGAGCTGCAAGCCTACCTGCAACGGATGACCGGCTACGCGCTGACCGGATCGACGCAGGAGCACGCGCTGTTCTTCCTGTACGGCACGGGCGCGAACGGCAAGTCGGTGTTCGTCAACACGCTGGCCACGATCCTCGGCGACTACGCGGCCAACGCGCCGATGGACACCTTCATGGAAACACGCACCGACCGGCACCCGACCGACATGGCGGGGCTGCGCGGCGCGCGCTTCGTCGCCGCCATCGAAACCGAGCAGGGACGACGCTGGGCCGAGTCCAAGATCAAGAACCTTACGGGCGGCGACAAGATCTCCGCGCGCTTCATGCGGCAGGACTTCTTCGAGTTCTTCCCTCAGTTCAAGTTGTTCGTGGCGGGCAACCACAAACCCGCCATCCGCAACATCGATGAAGCGATGAAGCGGCGTCTGCACCTGATCCCGTTCACGATCACCGTGCCGCCCGAACGCCGCGACAAGCTGCTCCAGCAGAAGCTCTTGTCCGAGCGCGACGGCATCTTGGCGTGGGCGGTTCAGGGCTGTCTCGACTGGCAGCGTCTGGGCAGGCTCGATCCTCCGCAGCAGGTGCTCGAAGCGACCGAGGAGTATTTCGAGGCCGAGGACGCGCTGGGCCGCTGGCTCGACGAACGCTGCGTGCGCGAGGTCAATGCGAAATCGCTGACCGCCGAGCTGTTCGGCGACTGGAAGCAGTGGGCCGACTCCGCAGGTGAGTTCATCGGCTCGCAGCGCCGCTTCTCCGATCTGCTCATCACCCGTGGCGTCGAGAAATGGCGCAACACGGCAGGCGTCCGTGGCTTCCGTGGCATCGGCCTCAAGCACCCGCCCACGCCCGCCTACACCCCATACGCCGACAACTGACCGCCATGCCGACGCATCCGACTGACGCATTTGACGCACTACGTCGTAACTTTCCCCGCGCGTGAGCGCGTGCGCACGCCTCATGGGAGTTTCGATACCGCGTGTCGGATGCGTCAGTCCTCACCGAACGAGGAACGCAACCATGACCACCACCATCCTCGCCCTCGACTTGGGCACCACCACCGGCTGGGCGCTGCGCGGCAGCGACGGCCACATCACCAGCGGCTCCGAGAGCTTCCGCCCGCAACGCTTCGAAGGCGGCGGGATGCGCTTCCTGCGCTTCAAGCGGTGGCTCACGGAACTGAAGGCCGCGACCAGCGGCATCGACGCGCTGCACTTCGAGGAGGTGCGCCGCCACGTCTCGACCGATGCGGCGCACGCCTACGGCGGCTTCCTCGCTACCCTCACCGCGTGGTGCGAGCACCACCAGATCCCGTATCAGGGCGTGCCGGTCGGCACGATCAAGAAGCACGCCACGGGCAAAGGCAACGCAGGCAAGGAGGACGTGATCGCTGCCGTCCGCGCGCGCGGTCACGCCCCGTCCGACGACAACGAGGCCGACGCGCTGGCGCTGCTGCACTGGGCCATCGCGCAGCACGATCTGGAACGGAAGGTGTGAGATGAAGATTCCCACGCCCACCTATCGCTGCCCGCTGGCCCGCGTCCAGCCCGAGACCACCGACCTCGAAGCGATGAAACAACGCGGCTGGCGCGACCAGCACATCCTCGTTGTCAATGCCACCGACGACCGCCTTGACTTCATCGAGCGGGAGTTCATCCGTCGCCTCGGCGAACGGCTCTACGGAGGGACACGGCATGGCTGACCGTCGAACCCCGTGGACGATTGACGACGTGGCCGCGCGCTTCGAGGAGGCGGCAAGCACTGGACGACGCCTGCCGCCTGTGCGGGTGCAGGGCTACTTCAACACGTGGCCGATCATCGTGCGCAAGGAGTGGGAAGCCTTTGCCGCCGACGAGCACGTCTACCGACCGTTTCCTCCGACCCCGGACGCCATCGACCGGATGCTGGAGACGATGAAGTGGGTGCAGTGGCTGGAGGTAGAACAACGGCATCTGGTGTGGATGCGCGCCAAGCGGTACGGCTGGCGCGACATCACCATCCGCTTCGCCTGCGACCGCACGACGGCATGGCGGCGCTGGCAGCGCGCCTTGCAGACGGTCGCCGACCAGCTCAATGGCGTTGTCGTCGCGTAGTGATTTGGCGTGATTTGGCGTGCATGGTCTGCAATGCAAGTGCATCGGCGGGCATCAGCGGTTTTTGAGCGTGCAACAAAAACCGGCTCCCGAGCGTAGTATTCAGTCCATGCTCGGGATCAGTGACGAAGAAGCCACAGTCGCTTCAAAGCCACGCTCCCGAGGCGAAATGGGCCCTTCCTGCGGAATAACCCATGCGGGGGGCGCGAGCGCGACGCTTTCCTAGCGTCAGGGTGCGAACCGAGGTTCGCACGGTTCGCAGGTTCGCACCCGTCCAGTTCGCACCTATTCACTCCAACCCGCCCACGGCATCGCCCGTCGGCGGGTTTCGTTTTTCCGGAACCCGAAACCTTGAACCTTTTGAACGTCGAGTACCGCAAGGTCGAGACGCTAATCCCCTACGCCCGCAATCCGCGCACGCACGATGACGGCCAGATCGCCAAGATCGCGGCCAGCATCGTCGAGTACGGCTGGACGAACCCGATCCTGGTCGATGGCGACAACGGCATCATTGCGGGCCACGGGCGTCTGGCCGCCGCGCGCAAGCTGGAATTGGCGGACGTGCCGGTCATCGAACTGGCGCACCTGACCCCGGCGCAGAAGCGTGCTTACGTCATCGCCGACAACCGGCTCGCGCTGGACGCGGGCTGGGACGAGGAAATGCTGGCGCTGGAGCTGGCCGAGCTGTCCGAGGTTGGTTTCGACCTCGCGCTCACCGGCCTCGACGCCACCGAACTGGAATCGCTGCTCGCCGACGAGGAAGCCTCGGATGCCGAGGCGCAGGACGACGACGCGGCGGACGATGCCGACGAGGTGCCCGATGTTCCGGTCACGCCGGTATCACGCACGGGCGACGTCTGGGTCATCGGCGCGCACCGCCTGATCTGCGGTGACGCCTCCGACGCCGATGTGGTCGCCACCTTGATGGCGGGCGACACCGCCGCACTCTGCTTCACGTCGCCGCCCTACGGCAACCAGCGCGACTACACCACCGGCGGCATCGCCGATTGGGATGGCCTGATGCGTGGCGTATTCGCGCGCCTGCCAGTAGCCGACGACGGCCAGGTGCTGGTCAACCTCGGCCTGATCCACCGCGACAACGAGTTCGTCCCGTATTGGGAGGCGTGGCTGGGCTGGATGCGCACGCAGGGTTGGCGGCGTTTCGGCTGGTATGTCTGGGATCAGGGGCCGGGGATGCCCGGCGACTGGCAGGGCCGCTTCGCGCCCAGCTTCGAGTTCGTGTTCCATTTCAACCGCGCCAGCCGCAAGCCCAACAAGATCGTGCCCTGCAAGTTCGCCGGGCAGGAAACGCATCTGCGCGCAGACGGCGCGGCCACCGCGATGCGCGGCAAGGAGGGCGAGGGCAACGGCTGGACGCACGTAGGCCAGCCGACGCAGGACATGCGCATCCCCGACTCGGTGATCCGTGTCATGCGCCACAAAGGCAAGATCGGTGAAGGCATCGACCATCCCGCCGTGTTCCCGGTCGCACTGCCGCAGTTCGTGATCGAGGCCTTCACCGCCGAGGGCGACGTGGTGTTCGAGCCGTTCGGCGGCAGCGGCAGCACGATGCTGGCCGCGCAGCGCACTGGGCGTATCTGCCGTTCCGTGGAGATCGCGCCGGAGTACGTCGATGTCGCTATCCGTCGTTTCCGGCAGAACCATCCCGAGGTCGCCATCACGCTGCTGGCCACAGGCCATAGCTTCGATGACGTCGCCGCCGAACGCGAAGTGGAGGTGGCGACATGAAATGGCTGGCCGACAAGATCGAGCAGTGGCCAACCGCCAAGCTCGTGCCCTACGCCCGCAACGCGCGGACCCACTCCGATGCGCAGGTGGCGCAGATCGCTGCCAGCATCGCGGAGTTTGGCTTCACCAACCCCATCCTCGCAGGCAGCGACGGCGTGATCGTCGCTGGGCACGGACGATTGGCCGCCGCGCAGAAGCTCGGCCTCGACGCAGTGCCTGTGGTCGTACTCGACCACCTGACGCCCACACAGCGCCGCGCGCTGGTGATCGCCGACAACCGCATCGCCGAGAACGCCGGGTGGGACGAGGAGCTGCTGCGCATCGAACTGGAAGGCTTGCAGGACGAATGTTTCGACCTCGACCTGATCGGCTTCGACGCTGACGCGCTGGCCGAACTGCTGGCGGGTGACGAGCCGGTCAACGAGGGCCAGTCCGACGAGGATGCGGTGCCGGAGGTTGGCGAGACGCCTGTGTCACGCCCCGGCGATGTCTGGCAGCTTGGCCCGCATCGTCTGCTGTGCGGCGACGCGACGTTGGCCGAGAGCTATGAAGCGCTGCTCGATGGCAAGGCGGTGGACATGGTGTTCACCGACCCGCCGTACAACGTCAACTACGCCAACAGCGCGAAGGACAAGCTGCGCGGCAAGGATCGCGCGATCCTGAATGACAACCTCGGCGACGGCTTCCACGCCTTCCTGCAGGCTGCACTGACACCGATGGTCGCGCACTGCCGGGGCGCGATCTACGTGGCGATGTCGTCCAGCGAACTCGATACGCTTCAATCGGCCTTCCGCGCGGCGGGCGGCAAGTGGTCTACCTTCATCATCTGGGCGAAGAACACTTTCACGCTGGGCCGCGCCGACTACCAGCGCCAGTACGAACCCATCCTCTACGGATGGCCCGAAGGCGGCGAGCGCCACTGGTGCGGCGACCGCGACCAGGGCGATGTGTGGCAGATCAAGAAGCCGCAGAAGAACGACCTGCACCCGACCATGAAGCCGGTGGAACTGGTGGAGCGCGCGCTGCGCAATTCCAGCCGCCCGGGCAACGTGGTGCTCGATCCCTTCGGCGGCTCCGGTACCACGCTGATCGCTGCCGAGAAATCAGGCCGCGTCGCGCGCCTGATCGAACTCGACCCGAAGTACGCCGACGTGATCGTGCGGCGCTGGCAGGACTGGAGTGGCAAACAGGCAATCCGCGTGGCCGATGGCCTGCCGTTCGACGATCAGGCGGCGAGTTCCTCGCTGATGGCGCAGTGAATCACGAAGCCCGTCAGGTAGGGCAGCCCGCGCGGGATGCCGTAGTCCTTGCTGGTCTGGCGTCCAATCGTCCAGCCCATCCACTGCTGCGTGGCGGCGTCGATGGCGTCCTGCATGCTCTTGCCGTCGATCAGGCCATTGTGGACTTCGTCCGCGAAGTGGCGTCCGTAGCGGCTGTCGAGGAAAACGCGGACGGTGTCGAAGTCCTCGCCCGTGGCGTTGGCGACGGCGTTCATGGCCAAGGGCCACGCGATGCTGGCGTGTCCGCCCATCGTGCCCCAGAAACCCCAACCCTCGTTGCGGGTGGCGGGGATGGTCTCGTTGCTCATGTTCTGGTCCTTGGTGGCTGCGTTGCGATGCTTGTAGTAACGCGCTGCGTGGGCCGGAAGCCAAGCTCTATCTAGCCTCCGGCTCGATCTTTTTCAGGCGACGCGGTAGACGCGCTCGCCGCCCTGGGCCTTGTCCGAGGTGAGGGTCAGGCCGAGCTTCTTCTTGAAGGCTCCGGCGAAGGTGCCGCGCACGGTGTGGGCCTGCCCGCCGGTGGCGGCGCAGATCTGGCTGATGGTCGCGCCCTCGGGGCGCTGGAGCATCCGGATGACCTCGGCCTGCTTGCTGTTCTTGCGGCTGCGCGTGGCGGGCTTGTCGCTGTCGGCTTTCTGCTTCGACCACTGGGCTTCGGCGGCGCTCACGGCGGCCTCCAGTTCCGCATCAAGAGGTTCCGGAACTGTAGGCGCTGCAGTCTGGGATGCTTCGGCGTTGGCGATGACTTCGTCGAGCTTGACCTCGAAGCTGCCGATTCGCCTCTCGCTACCGGGGCGCGGCATGCCCAGGGCGTCGTAGCCCTCGGCGGCGACGCGCCAGCTCTTGCCGTCCTGGCCATCGCGCGTGATCAGGGCGCGGTTGAACATGCCTGCCAGCACCTTCGTGCGCGCACCGCCTTTGATGTTGTCGGGAAACCACTCGATCTTGCCGCCGCTGGTGTTGATGGCCTTGGCGAGGATGGCGTGCTGGGCCGGGGTGAGTTGCGTGGTGCTCATGGTCTGCTCCTTTGCAGTGGTTGATTGGGATCGTGATGAACGCGCTGTTCACCGGTGAAGCCAAGCTCTTTCTGCTTCAACGCCCGCGCAGCGACGAGATGCCCGCTTCGGCCAGTTCGAGGGCGGCGGCATGGAACGCGGTTTCCGCGATCCACGGCGCAGTCCGCGCGTCATCCAACAGTTGATCGACGACCGTCTTGGCGCTGGCGCGCATCGATGCACAGGCAGCTTCGAGTTGGGCGTTGCTGGCAGTGGCGACTTCGTTGCGGCAGACGCGAACCAAGACCGTCATCGCGGCTTCGGCGAGCTTGATGGCGAGGGTGTCGGGGGCTGGCTTGTTCATGGGTCGTCCTTTCGACGTGGTTGATGGCGTGACGTGATGAACGCGCTATTCCCAATGGAAGCCAAGCTCTTTCTGCTCGCACAGGAGCCACCCGAAAAATGATTGAAGAAGGTGCCGATGGGACTCTCGATTCGCGCCTATGCGCGCCACCGTGGCGTTTCCGACGCGGCGGTGCGCAAGGCCATCGCGGCGGGCCGCATCACGCCGGAGGCCGACGGCACCGTTGACCCGGATCGCGCCGACGCGGAGTGGGCCCGCAACACCGAAGCGCCGCGCAATGGCACGCGGGCAAGGCCCGTGCGCGTGGCCTTGCCGCCAGACACCGTCCCTGCGAGCGACGGCCCAGCCGCACTCCCTACGGGCGGTGCATCGCTGCTTCAGGCACGCACCGTCAACGAGGTCGTCAAGGCGCAGACCAACAAGGTGCGGCTGGCACGCCTGAAAGGCGAGTTGGTCGAACGCAATCAGGCCATCGCCCACGTTTTCAAGCTGGCGCGCGCCGAGCGCGATGCGTGGCTCAACTGGCCTGCGCGCGTGTCAGCGCAGATGGCGGCCAAGCTCGCCATCGACCCGCACACGATGCACGTCGCGCTGGAAGCCGCCGTGCGCGAGCACTTGCAGGAACTGGGCGATCTGCGCCCGCAAGTGGATTGATGGACATCGACTACGAAGGCGCTGCCGAAATCGCTCGCGCGTGGCGCGAAGGGTTGACGCCCGATCCGCTGCTGTCCGTGTCGGAGTGGTCGGATCGGCACCGAGTGCTCTCCAGCAAGGCGTCCGCCGAGCCGGGCCGTTGGCGCACGGGGCGCACGCCGTACCTCAAGGCCATCATGGACAGCCTGTCGCCGACCTCGCCGGTCGAACGCGTGGTGTTCATGAAGGCCGCACAACTCGGCGCGACCGAGATGGGGTCGAACTGGATCGGCTACGTCATCCACCACGCGCCGGGGCCGATGATGGCCGTGTGGCCCACGGTGGAGATGGCCAAGCGCAACTCCAAGCAGCGCATCGACCCACTGATCGAGGAATCGGGCGTGCTGGCCGAATTGATCGCTCCGGCGCGCTCGCGCGATTCGGGCAACACGATTCTGGCCAAGGAATTTCGGGGCGGCGTGCTGGTGATGACGGGCGCGAACAGCGCCGTGGGCCTGCGCTCGATGCCGGTGCGCTACCTGTTCCTCGACGAGGTGGACGGCTATCCGCTGGACGTCGAGGGCGAAGGCGATGCGATCTCGCTGGCCGAGGCGCGCACGCGCACCTTCGCCCGGCGCAAGATTTTCATCGTCTCGACACCGACGATCTCCGGCGCCTCGGCCATCGAGCGCGAGTACGAGGCCAGCGACCAGCGCCGCTACTTCGTGCCATGTCCACATTGCTCGCACCGGCAGTGGCTGCGCTTCGAGCAGTTGCGCTGGGACAAGGGCCAGCCCGCGACGGCAGCCTACGTCTGCGAATCCTGCGACACCGCCATCGCCGAGCACCACAAGACCTGGATGCTCGAACACGGCGAATGGCGCGCGATGGCCGACACCTCGGGCAAGACGGCGGGCTTTCACCTGTCGTCGCTCTACAGTCCGGTCGGCTGGCGTGCGTGGGGCGACATCGCTGCCGCGTGGGAGGCAGCGGTCAGCAAGGAATCGGGCTCGGCGGCGGCGATCAAGACCTTCAAGAACACCGAACTCGGTGAGACGTGGGTCGAGGAAGGCGAGACGCCCGACTGGCAGCGGCTGGTCGAGCGCCGCGAGGACTACGTCGTCGGCAGCGTGCCGCTGGGCGGCCTGCTGCTGGTGGGCGGTGCGGACGTGCAGAAGGATCGGATCGAAGCCTCGGTCTGGGCCTTCGGGCGCGGCAAGGAGGCGTGGCTGGTCGAGCACCGCGTGCTGATGGGCGACACCGCCCGCGAGCAGGTGTGGCAGCGGCTGGCAGAAATGCTCGACGAGACCTGGACGCACGCCAACGGCGCAGCGATGCCGCTGGCGCGCTTCGGGCTGGACACCGGCTTTGCGACGCAGGAGGCGTACAGCTTCGTGCGCGCCAGCCACGACGCACGTGTGATGGCGGTCAAAGGCGTGGCGCGTGGCGCCGCGCTGATCGGCACGCCGACGGCGGTCGATATGACGCGCGATGGCAAGCGGCTGCGCCGTGGCATCAAGGTGTTCACGGTGGCGGTCGGCATCGCCAAGCTGGAGCTTTACAACAACCTGCGCAAGGCGGCGAACGTCGGCGAGGACGGCGTCACCACGGCGTTTCCTGCGGGCTTCATCCACCTGCCCAAGATCGACGCCGAGTTCATCCAGCAGCTCTGCGCCGAGCAACTGATCACTCGCCGCGACCGCAACGGCTTCCCCGTGCGTGAATGGCAAAAGATGCGCGAGCGCAATGAAGCGCTCGACTGCTACGTCTATGCCCGCGCCGCTGCGGCGGCGGCAGGGCTGGATCGCTTCGAGGAGCGCCATTGGCGCGAACTGGAGCGGCAAATCGGGGTGGCGTCCGCACCGGACGACCCGCCACCCCTGAACGACATTGAACTCGACGAGGCCACCCATCGCGGTGGCCTCGCTGTTTCTGGCACCCGCAACAGCAGCAAGAGCGGCCGGCGCGTCATCAAGAGCCGATGGCTGACCCGATGAGGAACCCGTGAGCTACACCCGCAAACAACTCGATGCGCTCAAGAAGGCGCTGGCCACCGGCGAGCGCCGCGTGAGCTTCGGCGACAAGACGGTCGAGTACCGCAGCGTCGCCGAACTGCAGGCCGCGATCCGCTCGGTCGAAGCCGAGATCGCGCGCGGCGCGGGCGCGGCCAAGCGCCAGATCCGCATCACCACGGGCAAGGGCTTCTG
>JAEWVY010000280.1 GCA_023396625.1 Pseudomonadota bacterium
CGGCAATGGGACACCTCGCGCCGATGAGGCCCCTGCCCAACGGCTGGATCGTCTGTTGCATGCATCGGCGGCGCCATTGTTCGGCGGGCTGTCCCCGATTTCACTGTCATTGGCAGCGGCCGACTGGGCATGGCACCTGGGCGTGTCGCCGGGCCGCCAGATGGAACTGGCGGCGCTGGCCGCACGGCTGTGGAACGACACCCTGCGGATGCAGGACGGTGTGGCAAATGGCGTGGGCACGGCCGACGACGATCCGCGCTTCCGGCACGAAGCCTGGGCCCAATGGCCATTCACCCAACTGCGCGCCGGCTTTCGCAACGCCGAAGCGTTCTGGCGCGAGGCCGCCCGCGTACCGGGCATGAGCGCACACCACACGCGGATGACCGAGTTCTTCGCCCGCCAATGGCTCGGCGCCATGGCCCCCGCGAACTGGCTGATGACCAACCCGGTGGTGCAGCGCGATGCCGTCGAATCGGGCGGCACCCATCTGGCGCATGGCCTGCAGCACTGGCTGACTGACGTGGCGGGCATTCCCGATCCGGACGAGTCGAGGCAGGCACCGCGCTTCGTCGTGGGGCGGGACGTGGCCGCCACGCCCGGGAAGGTGGTGTTCCGCAATCACCTGATCGAGCTGATCCGCTACGAGGCACAAACACCCAAGGTCCACCCAGAACCCGTGCTGGTGATTCCGTCGTGGATCATGAAGTACTACATCCTCGACCTCTCCCCTCACAATTCCCTGGCGCGCTACCTCGTCAGCCAGGGACACACGGTGTACATGCTGTCCTGGCGCAACCCGGACGTGCAGGACGCCAACCTGACCATGGAGGATTACCTGCACCTCGGAGTGTTCGAAGCCCTCCAGGCGGTGGGGCATCTGAGCGGGCGCAAGACGCCCGTGCATGCCATGGGATATTGCCTTGGCGGCACATTGCTGGCCATCGCCGCCGCGGCCCTGGCACGCAGCGGCGGGGCCTTCGGCCATGCCGCCCTGCCACCGGTCCAGACCCTGAGCCTGCTGGCCGCGCAGACCGATTTTTCGGAACCGGGCGAACTGGGCCTGTTCATCGACGAAAGCCAGATCGGCTATCTGGACAACATCACCCGCGGTCAGGGCTTTCTTTCCGGCAGGCAGATGGCCGGATCGTTCCAGTTCCTGCATTCGCGCGACCTGGTCTGGACGCGCCGCATGCAGGAATATCTCATGGGCGAGCGCGAGCAGCCCAATGACCTCATGGCGTGGAACGCCGACACCACCCGCATGCCCGCCCGCATGCACCACGAATATCTCACCTCCCTGTACCTGAACAACGCCCTGGCCACGAACGCCTACCGTGTCGAGGGCCGGACCGTGTCCCTTGGTGACGTGCGGCAACCCGTGTTCATGGTCGGCACGGAACGGGACCACGTCTCCCCCTGGCGTTCGGTCTACAAGCTGCATCAGCAGTGCGATGCCGAAATCACTTTCGTGCTGACCAGCGGTGGCCACAACGCAGGCATCATCTCGGAGCCGGGCCATGCCGGGCGCCACTACCGAGTGGCCACGCGGCCGGCCCACGGCGCGTGGGTCGAACCGGACCGGTGGGCCGCCACGGCGACACCGCAGGAGGGCTCGTGGTGGCCGGCCTGGCAATCCTGGCTGGCGGATCGCTCGACGGCCCCGCGGCGCGCGCGTGCCATCCCCGCCCATGCCGTGGTGGGCGACGCGCCCGGCGACTACGTCCTGCAGCGCTATGCCGAGCCGTGAGCCACGTGCGCGCCTTCGGGCTTGAGCGCCTCATCCGGATGGCACCAACCCGGCAGGCTGCGCACGTCGGCCAGCCATCGATGGACATGGGGGTACGGGTCCTCGGACAACCCGGTCTGCGAGAGCCAGAACAGGTAAGCTGAACAGCTGATGTCCGCGATGGTCGGGCCGGATGGCAGCAGATACGCGGAATCCGCGAGAAAACCGTCCAGCACGCGCAGGTCGGCTTCGGCCCGCTGGCGCAGGTAGGCCAGCACATCGGGCGGTTGCTTCACCCACAACAGGGAAAAACGGAGATTTGGAATGCTGAAGCCAATCCGGTTCGTTTCCCAGAACAGCCACTCCAGCACGCCGGGCCATTCCGAAGCTTCGCCCGCGAAACGCTGCGTCTTGCGCGCGAGATGGATCAGGATGGCGTTCGATTGGCACAGGGCGCGGCCGTCGTCGATCAGTACCGGCACCTCGCCGAACTTGCTGGCTGCCTGGAAGTCAGCGGGTCGTTCGTTGCGAGGTCGATCCAGATCGATCCAATGATAGTCATGCGCCAGACCGGCGAGTTGCAGATACGACCTGACCTTGAAGGAGTGGCCAGAATCCGTGCTGCCATAAAGCTCCATGCGAAACCTCCCTGTGAACGTGAATGCGAGGCCCGCGCGCCGCCGTTCCGGACGACGCGACGCCTCAGTGGTGCCGGGCGCGCGGCCGCCCTGAGTGGGTGCCCTGAACGTGCACTCCGCGAACCGCGGCATCCCCGTCCGAGCCGGCATCCGCCAGACCCTCGAGGATGCCGCAGTGTCGCGCATCCTTGCCGCCAGCACAATTTCCACGCAGGCGCCGAAGCTGCTGCTCCAGTTGACGCAACTCGCGCAGGCGTTCAGTCACGTGGCCGAGGTGCTTGTCCAGCAATGCATCGACCTCGTCACAGCGCTCGCTCGGGGCATCCCTGAGCCGCAGCAGGACACGGATTTCGTCCAGCGCCATCTCCATGCCGCGGCAGCGTCGAATGAATGACAGGCGCTCCACGTCCCGCATCGCATAGACGCGGTAGTTGCTCTCGGTTCGCACCGGCGCCGGCAGGAGGCCCTCCCGCTCGTAATAGCGGATGGTTTCCACCGGCGTGTGCGCGAGGAACGCAAGTTCACCAATTTTCATGGAGCGGATCCAGCAATGCCTATGGCGCGCCCCGGCGAACGGGGCCCTTGACCTTGAAGCTACTTCAAGGTTTCCAATACTTTAACCACATCACCATGCAATGCAAGGACGCCCCATGACCCAAGCCCTCCAACTCCAGGCTAAACCAGACCATGCCCTCGGCGAAACCCGGTCGCCAACCCCGGACCACGGCGACAACGCGAATGCCCTGGCCATGCTGACCCGCTCGACACGGCTTCTCGACCTCGACCACCCGGCCATTCAGCAACTGATCGCGGAACGGAATTGGCGCCATCTCGCGCTGTTCGAACGCATTGGCGCTGTCTACACCTTCGTTCGCGATGACATCGCGTTTGGCTACAACGCGTCGGACGACCTGCCCGCGTCCCGTGTTCTGGCGGACGGCCATGGTCAATGCAACACCAAGGGCACGCTGCTGATGGCCTTGTTGCGTGCCGTGGACGTTCCCTGCCGCCTCCACGGTTTCACCATCGACAAGGCCCTGCAACGCGGTGCCATCACCGGCATGGCCTATCTGTTCGCGCCGCGCCACATTCTCCACAGCTGGGTGGAAATCTGGTTCGACGACCGATGGATCCACCTGGAGGGATTCATTCTGGATCGCCCCTACCTCTGCGCACTGCAAACACGATTCAGCGAACAGACAGGGCCATTCTGTGGCTATGGTGCGGCCACACCGGACCTCAAATCCCCCCCGGTCGACTGGCAAGGGCAAGACACCTACATCCAGCGTGATGGCATCGATCACGATTTCGGTGTGTTCAATTCGCCAGACGATTTTTATGCACGCCACGGGACGAATCTCACGGGTCTGAAGCGCTGGCTGTTCCTGCACTGGATTCGGGAACAGATCAATCGCCGAGTCGCCGCGATCAGGGCTGGCCGTTCATCCCGCCGTCGATAGTTCCAGCCCGATCCGGGCCATGGCTTGCGTGAACTCGATGCCAACATCATCGCTGACGGCAAGAAAACATATGCATACAAATTCACACTTTTCGACTGGATTGAACGATCCTCACGACAAACGGGGAGCAACTCCCCTAGAGTCGGGGGCCGTTTCAACAATATCGAACAATGGGGAGCCCATGCGTCAATCCCGTCTCCTGAAGAGCTTCCTGGCCACAATCTGTGTGTCGATCGGCTCGGTCTCAATCGCCCAAAGTGGCCCCATCTACGTCGCGCAGACGAAGGTCCTGACCATTCCCACCGTCAATGTCCCCGGTCTGGGAGCGTTTCAGGCGCAACTCGTCTCCACCAGCCTGGACCCCGCGCTGCGCGTGGGGACGAGCTTTCAGCTCGTGCAATTGGCCGCCGCAGGGGAGCCGGTACCTCTGCCCGCGAGCTTCCGGTTCAGCGACGAAATCGTCATCCTTCCAGCGCTCGCCGTGCGCAACCCCGATGGCACCCTGAGTTACTTCGATGTCAGGCTCCGCAACATCGGCGGACCAAGCGCACAGGCTTTCCAGATCGTGAGCATGGAAGATACGGCCGTGGGCCACGCGTTGACCGGCGCACAAGGTCCCAAGGGAGACCCGGGCGAGACGGGACCTCAGGGTCCGACAGGCCCAGTGGGCCCCGCGGGCCCAAAGGGGGACGCAGGTCCGCAAGGAGCCATCGGCATGGCCGGGCCCGTCGGTCCACAGGGACCCGCGGGCCCGCAAGGTGCTCCCGGCCCTATGGGAGCCACCGGCGTGGCAGGCGCGGATGGAAAGGCCTTGCTGTATGGAGGTTCCGACCCTGCGGCCGGGATGGGAAATGACGGCGATTTTTACCTCAATACCGCGACCCATGCACTTTTTGGGCCGAAATCCTCAGGCGCCTGGCCCAGCACGGGAGTCAGTCTGGTCGGCCCCCAGGGTGACACAGGACTCCAAGGCGTGGCCGGCCCCAAAGGTGACACGGGCGCTCAAGGCGTGGCGGGTCCCATCGGCCCGAAGGGCGATGCAGGGGCCCAAGGTGTGGCCGGCCCCGTCGGCCCCAAAGGTGACACGGGCGCTCAAGGCGTGGCGGGCCCCATCGGCCCGAAGGGCGATGCAGGAACTCAAGGTGTGGCCGGCCCCCAAGGTCCTCAAGGCGTGGCCGGCCCTCAAGGCGCTGCAGGCCCCTCGAAATTTCATATCAACTACTCGATAACGACCACCAACAGCAATGGCAATGGCGTTTATTTCATGGTCCCGGGGGGAACAGGCGCTGGACTTACGAGCCTCCCAGCGGGTGCTGGCAACGCTCGACTCTTGCCCACCCATTGCACGAGCGCGAGCCTGAAAGTCGCGTTCCAGGGCACACCGACAAGTGGCTACACCTTCGAGCTGTTCCGCAGGGCGGGCCCTGCACCCTTTGGAGCCATCGTCCCCACTGGACTGACGTGTACCGTTCCCGCCAGCTCGGCCAGTTGTACCGCCACAGGTGCCAACGTCGCGGTGGCAGGGGATCTGTTGTACATGCAGCTCACTGGCACCGCAGCCTTCAATACCGGCACGGCCTCGGCGTATGTCGCGCTCTCCTGCACGGAATGACCAGCCAAGGCCGCCGTTGTCCGGCATACGGGCAAAGGCGTCCCGGGCCCGGCGTTCCATGCTGATCGAGGCCCGCGGCCCTGAAGGCCCTGGCACCACAGGCACCTTTTACAACGAACACCTTGTGCGCTGGACGCCAGCGCCAATCATCTGCACCTGACGCTCGGAAGCCCAGTGCGCCGCCGGCCACGCCTGGAGGCTCCCGCCACCTCTTTCACGCCGGCTCGGGCACCGAAGGAAGGCCCGCCAGCGCCATGGCCAGCTCCTGCGCATCGTACTGCTCGTCACGGAGCTCGCCAGCGAAATACTTCTGGTAAGCCGTCATGTCGAAATGACCATGTCCGCAAAGGTTGAAGAGAATGGTTTCGCTCTTTCCCTCACGCTTGCAGCGCAAGGCCTCCTCGATCGCCCCTTTGACGGCGTGATTGGCTTCGGGCGCCGGAACGATGCCTTCGGTGCGGGCGAACTGCACGCCAGCGGCGAAGCACTCGCCCTGGGTATAGGCGGTAGCTTCCATCAACCCCAGTTCCTTGAGATGCGAGACCAGCGGCGCCATGCCGTGATAGCGCAGGCCTCCCGCGTGGAAACCGGGGGGCGTGAAGGTGGAGCCCAGGGTATGCATCTTTGTCAATGGCGTCATGTGCCCCGTGTCACCAAAATCGTAGGCATACTTGCCACGGGTGAGCGACGGACAGGCCGATGGCT
This sequence comes from Pseudomonadota bacterium, assembly GCA_023396625.1. Taxonomy (GTDB): domain Bacteria; phylum Pseudomonadota; class Gammaproteobacteria; order Burkholderiales; family Burkholderiaceae_C; genus JAEWVY01. The sequence continues at coordinate 6,142 of JAEWVY010000280.1, forward strand.
CGACAGCGACGATTCGCGGCTTGGCACCGCCCCGCAGACCATGGCCGATGAATGGAAAGGCGATGCCCGCGAAATTGGAGCCACCGCCCGTGCACCCCACCACGACGTCGGGCCAGGCGTCGGCCATCTGCATCTGCTCCATGGCTTCGAGACCGATGATGGTCTGGTGCAACAGCACATGGTTGAGCACCGAGCCGAGCGCGTACTTGGTGTCGTCGCGCTGCACGGCCAACTCCACGGCCTCGGAAATCGCTATGCCCAGGCTGCCGGGATGGTCGGGGCGCTTGGCCAGCACGCTGCGCCCGTATTCGGTTTCGGTCGATGGCGACGGCAGACAGCGCGCCCCGTAAGTCTCCATGACGGCGCGGCGGTATGGCTTCTGGTCGTAGGAAACGCGAACCTGGAACACCAGCACTTCGAGCCCGAAGATATTGCCGGCAAACGAAAGCGACGTGCCCCATTGCCCGGCGCCCGTCTCGGTGGTCAGACGCTTGACGCCGGCTTCCGCGTTGTAGAAGGCTTGAGGCACCGCGGTGTTGGGCTTGTGGCTGCCCGCCGGGCTGACGCCCTCGTACTTGTAGAAGATCTTCGCTGGCGTGCCCAGCGCCTTTTCAAGCCGGTGCGCGCGGTAGAGCGGGGCCGGCCGCCAGAGACGGTAGATGTCGCGCACCGGCTCCGGAATCTCGATCTCGCGCTCGGTGCTGACTTCCTGCAGGATCAGCGCCATCGGAAACAAGGGCGCCAGATCATCCGGGCCGACAGGCTGCATCGTGCCCGGATGCAACACGGGCGGAAGGGCCTTGGGAAGATCTGCCTGAATGTTGTACCAGAACTTGGGCATCTGCCCTTCACCCAGCAGGTACTTGGTCTGCATGCTCATGAACTCGTCTCCTCGGTAGGGTTGGGACGCCGCCGCCATGCCAGTCGGCAGCCGCACGACCACAGTATGCACCGGAGAATTCCCCGCCAGACTTCGCCAAGGGACAGGACTTTCCCGCCCCGGGATGCGCGGTCATGACCGCGCCCACAAAAAAACCGCCGGGAGTGCGGCGGTTTCCCCAATCTGCCCTTTGACGAGTTCAGGCGGAGGACCGGCACAGGCTTTCACGCGCCTGCGCGTATTCACGCCTGAAGCGCGCCACCAACTCCCCGGCGCCAACCACTTCGGTGATCGCACCGATGCCCTGGCCGCACCCCCAGATGTCCTTCCAGGCCTTGGCTTCGCCGCCCCCACCAAAGTTCATCTTGCTCGGATCACTCTCCGGCAGGTGGTCCGGATCCATGCCGGCGTTGCGAATGCTGCCCTTGAGGTAATTGCCGTGCACACCCGTGTAGAAGTTCGAGTACACGATGTCGTCGGAATTGGACTCGCAGATCATCTGCTTGTAGGCCTCCACCGCGCGGGCCTCATGGGTCGCGATGAAGGCCGAGCCGATATACGCGAAATCCGCCCCCATGGCCTGCGCCGCGAGTACGGCGCCACCGCTGGCGATCGATCCGGACAGCGCCAGCGGCCCATCGAACCACTGGCGGATCTCCTGAATCATCGCAAAAGGGCTCTTCACGCTCGCATGCCCGCCGGCGCCGGCCGCCACGGCAATCAGGCCGTCGGCCCCCTTTTCGATGGCTTTGTGCGCGAACACATTGCTGATGACGTCGTGCAGAACCACGCCCCCCCAGCTGTGCACGGCCTGGTTCACGTCTTCACGCGCGCCGAGGCTGGTGATGACGATCGGTACCTTGTACTTGGCGCACAGCGCCATGTCGTGCTCGAGCCGGTCATTGCTCCGGTGCACGATCTGGTTGATCGCAAAGGGCGCGGCCGGCCTGTCGGGATTCGCCTTGTCATGCGCCGCCAGCGCCTCGGTGATCTCGGCCAGCCACTCATCAAGCTGAGAAGCCGGACGGGCGTTGAGCGCCGGCATCGAGCCGACCACCCCCGCCGTGCACTGCGCGATCACGAGCTTGGGGTTGCTGATGATGAACAGCGGCGAGCCGATCACGGGAAACGGCAGGCGGTCGAGTGGCGAGGGAAGCTTGGACATGGCGTCTCCAGGACTGCGGGCGAGATAATTCTTGAACAAATTGCCTGTTTCCCATTGTCAAATGGGCGACATGCGCTACATTTTCAATAGTATTCAAGCCCAATCAAAAGGCTTCCAGGGACAGCGCCATGACGGCATCCGCTCCCCCCACGATGCTGTCGCGCAGTCCGGGCACGCGGGCAAGCAGGTGGTCCGCGTAGAAACGGGCCGTGGTGATCTTGGCCTGCATGAAGGCCACGTCGACGCCTTCGGCAATCTGCTCCTGCGCCACCAGCAGCGCACGCGCGAGCTGCCAACCCGCCACCAGATTGCCCGCCAGCATCAGGTAGGGCACGCTGCCCGCGTAGGCGGCATTCGGCTCGGATTTGGCCCGGTTCACCATGAAGTCGACCACCTCCAGGAAGGCCTGACGCGCCGCCTTCAGATGCCGTGCGACCGCCAGTGCCTCGGCGCTGCCGTTGTCGACCAGCTGCGCCTCGGTGCCCGCGATCCGCTCCGCGATGGCCCGCGCCGTCTGCCCGCCGTCCCGCGCCGTCTTGCGTCCCACCAGATCGTTGGCCTGGATGGCCGTCGTGCCTTCGTAAATGGTCAGGATCTTCGCGTCGCGGTAGTACTGCGCGGCGCCGGTCTCCTCGATGAAACCCATGCCGCCATGCACCTGCACACCCAGCGACGTGACTTCGAGGCTCATTTCGGTGCTGTAGCCCTTGACCAGCGGCACCAGGAACTCATAGAAGGCCTGGTTCTGCCTGCGCGCGTCGGCGTCCGGGTGGTGGTGCGCCGCGTCGTACGCGGCAGCCGCCACGCTGGCCATCGCCCGGCATCCCTCGGTGGCGGCGCGCATGGTCATCAGCATACGCCGGACGTCCGGGTGGTGGATGATGGCCGCGCTGGCGCCCATGCTGCCGTCCACGGGCCGGCTCTGCACGCGGTCCTTCGCGTACTGCACCGCCTTCTGATAGGCGCGCTCCGAGATCGCGATGCCTTGCACGCCCACGGCGTACCGGGCCGCGTTCATCATGATGAACATGTACTCGAGGCCGCGGTTTTCCTGGCCGACGAGATACCCGATGGCTCCGCCATGGTCGCCGTACTGCAACACGGCCGTCGGCGACGCCTTGATGCCCATTTTGTGCTCGATGCTGACACAGTGCACATCGTTGCGTTCGCCCAGCGAACCGTCAGCGTCGACCATGAACTTCGGCACAACGAACAGGCTGATGCCCTTGACACCTTCGGGTGCTCCCTGCACGCGGGCCAACACCAGATGGACGATGTTCTCGGCCATGTCGTGCTCGCCATAGGTGATGAATATCTTGGTGCCGAAGATCCTGTAGGTTCCGTCGGGCTGGGGCTCGGCGCGGGTGCGCACAAGGGCCAGGTCCGAGCCCGCCTGCGGCTCGGTCAGGTTCATGGTTCCGGTCCATTCGCCTGAAATCAGCTTCTCCAGATAGGTGGCTTTGAGCCCATCGCTGCCCGCCGTCAGCAGCGCCTCGATGGCGCCATCGGTCAGCAGCGGGCACAAGGCAAAGCTCATGTTCGCCGAATTCAGGATCTCCCCGCAAGCCGCGCCGATGGTCTTGGGCAGGCCCTGGCCGCCGAAGTCCACGGGGTGCTGCAAGCCCTGCCATCCCCCCTCGGCATACTGGCGAAAGGCCTCCCTGAAGCCCGGGGTGGTCGTGACCTTGCCGTCATGGAAGGACGAGGGGTACTTGTCGCCCTCCCAGTTCAGCGGTGAGATCACCCCTTCATTCAACTTCGCGCACTCCTCCAGCACCGCCTGCGCGGTGTCGAACCCCGCCTCCTCGAAACCGGGAATCTGCGCAATCTGATCGATGCGCGCCAGATGTTTGATGTTGAACAGCATGTCCTTCAGCGGCGCGGTATAGCTCATGGAATGTCTCCAGGAAAATTGAGTTCGTATGTGAAAAGGGCATCGCAAGCGATGCCCTTTTTCGATGTCGGCTCAGAGCGCCTTGACGAGTTCCGGCACCGCCGAGAACAGGTCGGCCTCCAGGCCGTAGTCAGCCACCGAGAAAATGGGGGCCTCGGGGTCCTTGTTGATCGCCACGATCACCTTCGAGTCCTTCATGCCCGCCAGATGCTGAATCGCCCCCGAGATGCCGCAGGCCACGTACAACTGCGGCGCCACGATCTTGCCCGTCTGGCCGACCTGCAAATCGTTGGGCGCGTAGCCCGCATCGACGGCTGCGCGCGATGCGCCGATGGCCGCGCCAAGCTTGTCGGCCAGCGGGGTCATCACCTCCTGGAATTTCTCCGCACTGCCCAGCGCGCGTCCACCGGAGACGATGATCTTGGCCGCCGTCAACTCCGGGCGGTCGCTCTTGGCCAGTTCGGCACCGACAAAGCGGCTCTGGCCCCCGTCGGCAACGGCGGCCATCGCCTCGACCGCCGCGCTGCCGCCGGTGGCTGCCGCGGCGTCGAAGCCCGTGGTCCGAACCGTGATGACCTTGGTGGCGTCCTGGCTCTGCACGGTGGCGATGGCGTTGCCGGCATAAATGGGGCGCTCGAAGGTGTCGGGGCTGTCGATCTTGGTGATGTCGCTGATCTGGGCAACATCGAGCGTGGCGGCCACGCGCGGGGCCACGTTCTTGCCGCCGGCAGTTGCCGGGAACAGGATGTGACTGTAGTTGGCGGCGATCGCCAGCACCTGCGCCGCCACGTTCTCGGCCAGTCCGTGGGCCAGGGCGTCGCCGTCGGCGTGAATGACCTTGGCCACACCCGCTATCTGCGCGGCGGCGGCGGCGGCGGCGGCGTTGTGCCCGGCCACCAGCACGTGCACGTCACCGCCGCAGGCCCGCGCGGCGGTGACGGTGTTCAGGGTGGCGCCCTTGATGGAGGCGTTGTCGTGTTCTGCGATGACGAGAGCTGTCATGATCTGTGTCCTCTTCGTGTCTGTTCCAGGGAGCCCGCGGAACCGGCCTATGGCCGGGCCGACGGGCTCGTCCCCTTGAGGGGAAGGCGGCTGTCGGGCCGACCCAGGGGGTTAAATTACTTTCGCCTCGTTCTTGAGCTTGTCGACCAGCGTGGCCACGTCAGGCACTTTGACGCCAGCGCCTCGCTTGGGCGGCTCGGAGACTTTCAGCGTCTTCAGGCGGGGCGCGACGTCGACGCCCAAGTCCGCGGGGGTCAGGGTGTCAAGCTGCTTTTTCTTGGCCTTCATGATGTTGGGCAACGTGACGTAGCGCGGCTCGTTCAAGCGCAGATCGGTGGTGATCACAGCGGGTAAGGTCAGGGCCAGGGTTTCCAGCCCCCCGTCCACCTCACGCGTCACGCTGGCCCTGCCGTCGGCCACTTCGACCCCGGAAGCGAAAGTGGCCTGCGGCATGCCGGCCAGCGCCGCCAGCATCTGGCCCGTCTGGTTGCAATCGTCGTCGATGGCTTGCTTGCCCAGAACCACCAGGCCGGGTTGCTCCTTGTCCACCAGCGCCTTGAGCAACTTGGCCACAGCCAGGGGTTGCAGTTCCACATCCGTCTGCACAAGAATGGCGCGGTCTGCCCCGATGGCCATGGCCGTGCGCAAGGTCTCCTGGCATTGGGCCACGCCGCAGGACACGGCCACCACTTCCGTCACGACACCTTTTTCCTTGAGCCGCACCGCTTCCTCGACGGCGATTTCGTCAAACGGATTCATGCTCATCTTCACGTTGGCGACATCAACCCCCGTGCCGTCCGACTTCACACGAACTTTCACGTTGTAGTCCACAACGCGTTTAACGGGAACAAGAACTTTCATGGATGGTCGCTCCGGTAATGCTAAGGTTTGATTGACGTTAACGTAAACGTCGCATTGTAAGTCGTCAGTCAGAGATCAAATAAAAATAGAACGATCGTGCTTTTTATTATAAGTGCAGGATCGGACAAGTCCGCAGGTTTATTTCGTCACCATGTGGACCGTGCGTTGCGGATACGGGATGTCGATGTCGTTCGCGCGCAGCGCCTCAAGGATGGCGATGTTGATCGCCGAGCGTAAATTGAGCTGCCCGTTTTCCGGGTCGGCGATCCAGTAGCCCAGCGTGAACTCCAGGCCGTCGGCGCCAAAGGCGGACAGCGCGGCGCTGGGCCCAGGGTCCGCCAGCACACGGGGCTGCGACCGCGCAGCCTCCAGCAACAGCCGGGTGACCAGGGCCACATCGCTGGCATATCCGACGGAAACGACGGTTGACTGCCATATCCGGGGATCGGCCAGCGACAGGTTCTCGACGCGGTTGGAGATCAGCAGTTCGTTGGGCACGATCGATTCACGCCCCGCCAGCGAGCGGATGAGGGTATAGCGGGCCTTGATGTCGGTCACCCGCCCCTCGAACCCGTCCACCCGCACGTTGTCGCCGATCCGCAGACTGCGCTCGGCCAGGATCACGAAACCGCTGACGTAATTGGCGGCGAGCTTCTGCAGGCCAAACCCCACGCCCACGCCAATGGCCCCCCCCAGCACCGACAACGCCGTGAGGTCAATGCCCACGGCCGACAGCGCCAACAGAAGCCCGATGAACATCAGCAGCGCGCGCAGGGCATTGCTCACCACCTTGCGCAGGGACAGATCGCCGCCGCTGACCGAGCGAAGCAGGCGCGCCTCGATCGCCGACGATAGCCACAGGGTCAGGATCAGCATGATCCCCGCCGTCAGCGTGCCCTCGATCACGGCGCGCAGCGACAGGGTGCTGGCGCCGACTTTCCATCGGATCTGTCCGAACTCCTCGAGGACCACCGACAACAATCCACTGAACCACAACACCATCGCCAGCCAGACAAGCCAGGAAATGGTCCGCTCCAGTGCACGCACCAGGGGCGACTCGAGGAACGCCACCTGCAGCACCTTCACGGTGATGCGGATCAGGACGAGCGAGACCAGCACGGGGATCGCCAACCGGAACACCGCCGTGGTCATGCGGGCCTCCACCATCATCCGGGCGGCGTAGGCGAAACACAGCAGCAGGATCGGGAACAGCGCCCCATCGACAATGCGGCGACCAAAAAGCACCGACGTCTGCGGGGGCCGCGATGCCCGCGCGAGCAGCCAGGTCAGCCCCCAGGAAAGCACCCCGCAAACGACCAGGACCGCCAGCTCCATCACGGACGCTGGCCGCAGCAAGGCCGTGACCCAGGCATCGAGATCGTCGAAATGCGCCGGCGAAAGCATCATGCCGGCCATTGGGGCTTCCTTTTTTCGATGAAAGCCTGCACCCCCTCTTGCGCCACGGGATGCATCATGTTGCAGGCCATCGTCTGGCCCGCCAGCTGGTAGGCGGCCTCCATGCCCAGCTCCCGCTGCCGGTAAAACAGCTGCTTGCCCATGGCCAGCGCCTCCCGGGGCCTGGCGAGCACCGCCGCGAGCAGGGCCGCCACCTCCGCGTCGAGCGCTGCGGCATCGACCACCCGGTTGATCAAGCCCCTGGCACGTGCCTCCCGGGCATCGATGAATTCACCTGTCAGCAGCATCTCCATCGCCAGTTTGGGCGCCATGTTGCGCACCAGGGGCACGCTTGGCGTGGCGCAAAACAGCCCGGCATCGATCCCGTTGACACCAAAACGGGCGCCGTCCGCCGCCACGGCCAAATCACACTGGGCCACCAGTTGGCAGCCAGCCGCCGTCGCCAGGCCTTGTACCCGCGCCACCACCGGCACCGGCAGATGCTGGATCGCCAGCATCACACGCGAACATTGGGCGAACAGCGCCTGGTAGTAGGCCAGATCGGGATGCGCCCTCATTTCCTTGAGGTTGTGGCCAGCACAAAACGCCTTGCCCGTGGCGGCAATCACCACCGCCCGGGCACTGGCATCGTCGCGCACCGTGTCAAGGGCCTGTTGCAGCGCGGCGAGCATGGCTTCGGAAAGCGCGTTGAATGAGGCCGGCGCGTCGAGCGTGAGCGTGTGGACGCCACGTGCGTCCCTTGCATGACGCAAGGGGCTGTCGTGCGGGGACAGGTCCGTTGGGAAATTCGTCATGCCGGGATTTTGGCTGATTCCACAACCCCTTCGCCGATCCCATAGGGCGCCTGATGCAAATGCCACGGGCTTCGGATACCCTCTGGGGCATGAAAGCACGTCACCCCTCTTCTCCCGCCACCGAGGCCGTCGCCGCGCGCCGACATCTTCTCACGGGCGTTGCCGCGACGGCGGCGGGTATCGCGACAACCCACGGCCATGCGGCCCCGGCGCCGCGCCAGGCCGGTCCCGCCGAAAGCGGCGCGCGGCACAAGATTGTTTACCAGCTCAACCACCCCGAGGAAGAGCATCGCGAGGCGATCTTCAACTCGATCAGCGCGGTGCTCACGAAATACACGGATGACGTGGCCATTGCCGTGGTC